>NZ_JBFUIC010000228.1:0-8202 GCF_056402075.1 Pseudomonas sp. P4_C3 | reverse complement strand
CCGGCGCGTAGTGGAGTTGGCAAACATGATTCGCGAAGGCAATTGGACCCGCAACATCGGCCCCACGCACTTCGGCAGCGACGTGCACGGTAAAACCCTGGGCATCATTGGCATGGGGCGCATTGGCGAGGCGCTGGCCCAGCGCGGGCATTTCGGGTTTGGCATGCCGGTGATTTATCACAGCCAGTCACCGAAACCAGCGGTGGAACAGCGGTTCAATGCGCACTATCGAAGCCTGCCGGAGCTATTGCAACAGGCCGATTTCGTTTGCCTGACGTTGCCGCTGACCGCGCAAACCGAAGGGCTGATTGGCGCAGAACAGTTCGCCCTGATGCGTCCCGAGACCATCTTCATCAATATTTCACGGGGTAAAGTGGTGGACGAAGCAGCACTGATTGAAGCCTTGCGTGCGGGCCGGATTCGCGCGGCGGGGCTGGACGTATTCGAACGCGAACCATTGAATCAGGACTCGCCGTTGTTGCAGTTGAACAACGTGGTGGCGACACCGCACATCGGCTCGGCCACCCATGAAACACGGGAGGCCATGGCCAGATGCGCGGTGGACAACCTGTTGGCGGCGCTGGCGGGTGAACGGCCTGTGAACTTGGTGAATCCTGGGGTTTGGAAAGGCTGAAGATCAAAAGATCGCAGCCTGCGGCAGCTCCTGCATGGACCGGGTTCACCGCAGTTTTGTGGATGGACATCAATCCTGTAGGAGCTGCCGCAGGCTGCGATCTTTTGCTGTGGCGATCAGGCCCGCCGCGCCTCCAGCAAATTCGTCGCACACAAAGCAATCCGCCGACAGGCATCAGCCAGCTTCATCTGATCCACTACCAACCCGATCCGGATATGCCCCGCCGCACTCGGCCCGAACGCTTCTCCGGCCAGCACCGAGACGCCATAGCCCTCCAGCAATCGCTCGGCGAAGCGCTGGGCCGACAACCTGGTCTGGCGTACATCGACCATCACGAACATCCCGCCATCCGGGCGAATCGGCCTGAGGCCCGGACATTGGCCCAGACTTGCGCACACCAGGTCACGGCGCTGGCGATACTCTTCGCGCATCATCGCCACTTCCGGCAAGTCTTCATCCAGCGCCAATTGCGCAGCGTTCTGCACGAAATCCGGAATGCCGAACAACATGCTCAGCGACAAATTGACCAGGTGCCCGGCCATGGGTTTCGGCCCGATCACCCAGCCCACCCGCCAGCCGCTCATGGCGTGGGACTTGGACAGGCTGTTGATCGTCGCCGTCCGTTCGGCCATGCCCGGCAGGCTCGCGGGGCTGATGTGCTCGCCCTCGTACAGCAGATCGCTGTAGACCTCATCGCTGATCAGCCACAAATCATGACGAATGCACAACGCTGCCAGCTCCTGCCAGATCGGCAACGACAGACTGGCGCCGGATGGATTGTTCGGACTGTTGAGCAGGATGGCGCGTGTTTTTGGCGTGATCCGTGCCGCGACATCCGCCGGGTCGACGCGAAACCCGTTCTGCGGACGCACTGGCACCGGGACCACCGTGGCCGCACAAGCGCCGATCACGCCTTCATAGGTGACGTACATCGGTTCGGCGACAATCACTTCATCGCCCGGATCGAGCAGGCATTGCGCCACCGAATACACCGCGCACTGCGCGCCCGGAAAGACGATCACATGCTCGCTATCCACCGGCTGACCGCTGCGTTGCCGATGTCGGCGGGCAATGCTGTCGCGCAGCCCCCGACTGCCGCGCACTTCAGGATAGTGCGTATCACCGGCCAACAGGCTGGCGATGGCCGCCTGGACGATGGGTTGTGGCGTATCGAAGTCCGGGTCGCCAATTGACAGCAGCAGGACATCGACGCCCTGTTCGCGCAATTGCAGCGCTCGATCGTGAATCTGCCAGGCCGCCGCTCCGTCACCGGCGATTCGTTGGGTCAAGGCTGAATAGCGCATGTCTGTCTCCTGTCGCGCGGGTGCTCCCAGCCACAACCCTATCTCAAATCACGAAGCGCGCCACCATGGCGTTCAAAACAGGGATGAGTCAGTGCTTGCGAACGGCCATCCGCCATACGCGAGCGATATCGGTCGCCCGCTCACGCAGCAAGCGCGGCGCCTCGGCACAGGCCTGGTCCAGGGTCATCGGCCCGCTCGCCAGGGCAAACGCAGCATCGATGCCGTGCTCATAGAGCGCCTGATAACCGTCGCCCAGAGTGCCGGCGATGACGATGACCGGCACGCCTTGCTGGCTGGCGACACGCGCCACACCAAACGGCGTCTTGCCGCGCAGGGTTTGCGCATCGAAACGCCCTTCCCCGGTGATCACCAGATCGGCACCTGCAACCGCCTCGGCCAGGCCCACGAGTTCGGCGACCACCTCGACCCCGGCCTTGAACTGCGCCCCCAGGAACGCTTTGGCGGCAAACCCCAGGCCACCCGCCGCGCCACTGCCCGGTTCGTCCCGAACGTCGTTGTTCAAGGCTGTCGCGCAATGGTCGGCAAAGTGCCCCAGCGCCAGGTCCAGTTGCTCGACCTGCGCCGGCGAGGCACCTTTTTGCGGGCCGAAAATCGCCGAAGCGCCGTGGGGGCCGCACAACGGGTTGTTGACGTCGGCGGCAATGTCGAAGCGTACCTGCGCCAGACGCGGATCCATGTCGCTCAGGTCGACGCGGGCCAATTGCGCAAGGGCGAGGCCGCCCGGTGACAGCGTCTGCCCCCGGGCGTCCAGCAGTTTCACACCCAGGGCCTGCATGGCACCGGCACCGCCGTCATTGGTCGCACTGCCGCCAATCGCCAGGATCACCCGTTGCGCACCGGCATCCAGTGCGGCGCGGATCAATTGCCCGGTACCGAAGGTGCTACTGATGCACGCATCCCGTTGCGCCACCGGGACCAACTGCAAACCGCTGGCCTCGGCCATTTCGATGATCGCGGTGTGGCTCTGCGGCAACCAGCCCCAGGCGGCATCCACCGTTGTTCCCAGTGGCCCGCGAACCACGGTGCGGCGCTGTTCGCCTTCACATGCGGCAAGAGTCGACTCGACAGTCCCTTCCCCGCCGTCGGCCATCGGGCATTTGATCAGTTGGGCATCAGGCCAGACTTGCGCCAATCCCAATGCAATGGCGTCGGCCACGCCTTGAGCGCTGAGGCTGTCCTTGAACGAATCGGGGGCGATCACGATTTTCATGGGAATTCTCCAGTTCCAATCTCCACATGCTGCCAGCCGCCTTGAACAATAACGCCGGTCCGCTGCACAAGCGGCGATGAGGATTATTGTTCATTTCCACAAAGCCCGTGGCAGACGCGTTACCTGTGGGAGCGAGCTTGCTCCCACAGGTGAGTGGTGTTCTTCATGGATGGGTGTCTGTCTGGGGCAGCAGTTGCACGCCAAGGTACAACGCCAGCATGCCGTCCAGGCGCAACGGATCAACCCCGCTCAGTTCGGCAATCCGCTCCATCCGGTAACGCAGGCTGTTGCGATGGATGCCCAACGCATCGGCGCAAGCCTGGCTCTGGCCATCGTGTTCGCACCAGCTGCGCAGGGTCGCGAGCAACTGACCGTTACTGTCCTTGGCAATGACCTTGCGCAGTGGGTTGAGCAGTTCGTCGAGGGCGTCGTCGTTGCGATGGCGCCAGAGCATCACCGGCAGCCGATAGCGGTTCAGCGTCAGCAATCGGGAGCGCGGCAGCACTTCGCGTCCATAGGCCAGCAAGTCACCGACCCGACGATAGCAGCGGCGCAACCCTGCCAGCCCGTCGGCTTGCCCACCCACGGCGATACGCAGGATGTTCCAGCCAAGGCCATCGAGCTTGTCCAGCAAGCGCGCGTTCTCGACCGACTGGCTGGCCGGCCGGCACCAGAGCAATGAAGTTTTGGCCGAGCTCACACACCAACTGTCGGGGTGACGGCTGGTCAACCAGGCACTGAGTGCCTCGACGGTTTGCCCTGGAGCGTGTTCCAGGCCGAGCTCGAACAAGTACGGCACCCGGGTCATTTGTGGCTTGAGGCCCAACTGCTGCGCTTCATCGACCAGTCGCGGAGCATCCCCGGCTTCGCTCAGCAGCAGCGCCAGCAGATCATCGCAGCGCTGGCGCCGCCATTGCTGTTCGGCCTGCTGGTTACGCTGGCCCACCAGCATCTCGGCGGTCATGCGCACCAGCTCGGCGTAGGTGCGCAGTTGCTCGGGTTCGCCGGTGATGCCCAGCACGCCGATCAGGCGCTGGTCCAGCATCAGCGGCAGGTTGATGCCCGGCTGCACGCCCTTGAGATGAATCGCCGTCTGCGCATCGATCTCCACCACGCGACCGTTGGCCAGCACCAGTTGCGCGCCTTCATGCCGGGTGTTGACCCGCTCCGGCTCGCCGCTGCCCAGGATCAAGCCCTGGCTGTCCATGACGTTGACGTTGTACGGCAGGATAGCCATCGCCCGGTCGACGATGTCCTGGGCCAGGTCGTGATCGAGTTCGAACATGCAAGTGATCCTTGAAGACGGTGATGGAACGGGTTGTTCACCCGCACAGGCCTTGGTTGCAAACCCTGTGCTCAGGCACAAAGACAGCCACCCTGAGGGTGGTCGAGACTCTCTGGGCGATCAACGTTACCCTTTGCATCGCAAAAAATCATAATAAAGAGAGAGCCGCCATGACACAGAGCGCCGTAGCGTCCGACGCCATCGCTGACGACAAAAACGCCGTCTACAAGCGCATCACCCTGCGTTTGATCCCCTTCATTTTCATCTGCTACCTGTTCAACTACCTCGACCGGGTCAACGTTGGGTTTGCCAAACTGCAGATGCTCGACGCGCTGAAGTTCAGCGAGACCGTGTACGGTCTCGGCGCAGGCATTTTCTTTATCGGTTACGTGCTGTGCGGTGTGCCAAGCAACCTGGCGCTGACCAAATTCGGCCCGCGGCGCTGGATTGCGCTGATGATGATCACCTGGGGAAGCCTGTCGACCTGCCTGCTGTTCGTCACCACGCCGACCGAGTTCTATACCCTGCGCCTGTTCACCGGCGCGGCCRAAGCCGGGTTCTTCCCGGGCGTGGTGCTGTATCTCTCGCAGTGGTTCCCGACCTTCCGCCGTGGCCGCATCATGGCGCTGTTCATGTCGGCGATCCCGGTATCCGGCCTGCTCGGCAGTCCGTTCTCCGGCTGGATTCTCAACCACTTCGGCGCAGGCCAGGGCGGTCTGGCCGGCTGGCAGTGGATGTTCCTGCTGCAAGGCATTCCGACCGTGATCCTCGGTGCACTGGCTTATTTCATGCTCAGCGACAGCTACGCCAACGCCAAGTGGCTGACCCCGTTCGAGCGTTCGGTACTGGAAGCCGACCACGCTATCGATCTGGCCAACAAACCGAAAAGCACGTCCGATTCGCTGCTGGCGGTATTCAAGAACCCGGCGATCTGGGCCTTCGGCCTGATCTACTTCTGCATCCAGAGTGGCGTCTACGCGATCAACTTCTGGTTGCCGTCGATCATCAAGAACCTGGGCTTCAGCGACAACCTGGTAATCGGTTGGTTGAGCGCGATTCCGTACCTGCTGGCCGCCGTTTTCATGCTGATGGTCGGCCGTTCGGCGGACCTGCGCAAAGAACGCCGCTGGCATTTGGTAGTGCCGATGTTGATGGCCGCGCTGGGACTGCTGATTGCGGTGAACTTCGCCGCCAACCCGGCCATCGCGATTCTCGGCCTGACCATCGCCACCATGGGCGCCCTCACCGGCCTGCCGATGTTCTGGCCGGTGCCGACCGCCCTGCTCAGTGCCGGCGCCGCCGCGGGCGGCCTGGCGCTGATCAACTCGATGGGGCAGATGGCCGGCTTCCTCAGCCCGTACCTGGTGGGTTGGGTCAAGGACAGCACCGGTTCGACCGATGCGGCGCTATATCTGCTGGCGGGCGTGATTGTCTGCGGCAGTCTGTTGGCGTTGCGCATGACCCGCACGCTGCGCGCCTGATCAACACAAATCCAATGTGGGAGCGAGCTTGCTCGCGATGACGGAGTGTCAGTCAACACAGATGTTGAATGTAAAACCGCCATCGCGAGCAAGCTCGCTCCCACAGTTTGATCTGCGGTGTTCGATATTTCAGTTTGATCCCTGCAGTTGTTCTGGTATCTGATTGAGCCTTTCCCACTGGTAAAAGGATTTGCTCATGAGCTACCGCACGCTGGGTCATTCGGGTCTGCAAGTGTCCACCCTGACCCTGGGCACCATGATGTTCGGCGAACAGACCAACGCCGAAGATTCCCTGCGAATCATCGACAAGGCCTGGGACCAGGGCATCAATTTCATCGACACCGCCGACGTCTACACCAACGGCCGTTCCGAAGAGATCGTCGGCGAAGCCATCGCCAGCCGCCGCCATGAATGGGTGCTGGCGACCAAGGTCGGCTTCGGCCCCGTGGACGGCGTCCCCAACCGCAGCGGCCTGAGCCGCAAACACCTGTTCAACGGCATCGATGCCAGCCTGACGCGCCTGGGCACCGATTACCTCGACATCTATTACCTGCATCGCGAAGACCACAACACGCCGCTGGAAGTCACGATCTCGGCCATCGGCGACTTGATTCGCCAAGGCAAAATCCGCTATTGGGGCCTGTCGAACTACCGTGGCTGGCGCATCGCCGAAGTCATTCGCGTGGCCGACAAACTTGGCGTTGACCGGCCGGTGATCAGCCAGCCACTGTACAACATCGTCAACCGCCAGGCTGAATCCGAGCAGATCACGGCGGCGCAAAACTACGGTCTGGGCGTGGTGCCTTACAGCCCGCTGGCGCGCGGGGTGCTCAGCGGCAAATACGCGCCTGATGTGAAACCGGACGCTGACAGCCGTGCCGGACGTCAGGATAAACGCATCCTGGAAACAGAATGGCGCGTCGAATCCCTGCGTATCGCCCAGCAAATCCAGCAATACACCCAGGAACGCGGCGTCGGCATCGTCGAGTTCGCGATTGCYTGGGTGCTGAACAACAGCGCCGTGACCTCGGCCATTGTCGGGCCGCGTACCGAAGCGCAGTGGGACGCCTACACTAAGGCGCAAGCGGTGAAGATCACGGCCGAGGATGAGGCGTTCATCGATTCGCTGGTGACGCCGGGGCATGCGTCGACACCGGGGTTCAATGATGTGAGCCACTTCGTGTGCTACATAGATGTCAACTGACACACCATCGCGAGCAAGCTCGCTCCTACAGTTGGACAGTGTTGATTGATTGGTCAATGTTCGGCCCGAAAACCACGTATTCTCYGCCCCCCCGTTTCACCTTCAACATCGCGAGGACAGCTTGTCTAAAGGTATCGCTCTATCGGTTTCAGCCTCGGTGCTTTTTGCCGTCATGTATTACTACACGTCGCTGCTCACCCCCTTGAGCGGCGTGGAAATCTTCGGTTGGCGCATGCTGCTGACCGTGCCGTGCATGACCGTGTTCATGGTGGCATCCGGCGAGTGGAAGCGCGTGCTGGAGATCGTTCGGCGCGCCATTGCCAACCCGAAACTGATGGGCGCGCTGATCRCCTCCTCTGCCCTGCTCGGCGTGCAATTGTGGCTGTTCATGTGGGCGCCGCTGAACGGCTACAGCCTCGACGTGTCACTCGGCTATTTCCTGTTGCCGCTGACCATGGTCTTGACCGGGCGGATCGCCTACGGCGAACGCCTGTCCTACCTGCAAAAAGTTGCCGTGGTATTCGCCTGCCTGGGCGTGATCAACGAGGTATATCAGGTCGGTGGTTTTTCCTGGGCGACCTTGCTGGTCTGCATTGGCTATCCGACCTACTTCTTACTGCGCAAACGGCTGGCGGCGGACAACCTCGGCGGCTTGTGGCTGGACATGGCATTGACGCTGCCGGTGGCGATCTGGTTCATTCAGAGCGGCGCGCAAGGTTTCGCTGTGTTTGACCAGCATCCATGGTTGTCGCTGTTGATCCCGCTGCTCGGCGTGATCAGTGCGTCGGCGCTGGTGGTCTACATCATTGCCAGCCGCCTGCTGCCGTTCAGCCTGTTCGGCCTGTTGAGCTACGTCGAACCGGTGTTGCTGCTGGGGGTGGCATTGCTGCTGGGAGAGAGCATCAAGGCCGGCGAATGGCTGACCTACATCCCGATCTGGATGGCCGTGCTGGTACTGATGTTCGAGGGGTTCAAGCATCTGGTGCGGCAGCGCAGACCTTAAGCACACACAAAACAAATGTGGGAGCGAGCTTGCTCGCGATGGCGGTGTGTCAGTCAACAT
>NZ_JBFUIC010000227.1:0-7286 GCF_056402075.1 Pseudomonas sp. P4_C3 | reverse complement strand
GGAAATCACCATGAGCGGGCCGTTGCTGCGCTTCAATTGCGAGACGGTAGTAGCCGTGACCGGCGCCATGATTCCATTGCGGCTCAATGGCGAAAGCGTACCGATGAACACTGCGCTGATGGTTCCGGCAGGCGCCACCCTGAGCCTCGGCACCATTGTCGGAGCCGGTGCCCGCAGCTATCTGAGCCTGCATGGCGGCCTGCAAGTGCCGGATTATCTGGGCAGCAAAAGCACCTTCACCCTTGGCCAATTCGGCGGCCACGGTGGCCGCGCCTTGCGAGCCGGTGACGTATTGCACCTGTCAGCCCTGAATGACCACAGCGCCGGTCAGCAACTGGCTGAAGATCAGCTCACCGAACTGCCTGCGGTTCGGCGAATTCGAGTGATTTACGGCCCCCACGGGGCTCCGGAATATTTCACCGAAAACTACATCGGCACCTTCTTCGCCACGCAGTGGGAAGTGCATTTCAACTCCAGCCGCACGGGCGTTCGCCTGATCGGACCGAAGCCTGAGTGGGTGCGCGCCGACGGAGGTGAAGCCGGTTTGCATCCGTCGAACATCCACGACAATCCGTACGCGATCGGCGCGGTGGATTTTACCGGTGACATGCCGGTGATCCTCGGCCCGGATGGTCCGAGTCTCGGCGGGTTCGTGTGCCCGGTGACGGTGATCGAGGCGGATCTTTGGCAGTTGGGGCAGCTCAAGGCGGGGGACAAGGTGCAGTTCCTGCCGGTCGATATCAAAACTGCCCGAGCCCTCGCCTTGAAATGGGATCACTGTAGGAGCTGGCTTGCCAGCGAAAACGGTGTGTCAGCGACATCAATGTTGACTGACAGGGCCCCTTCGCTGGCAAGCCAGCTCCTACAAGGGGTTGTGTCGCCTGTGGTATTGGATTTGGGGCGGGACGACACGCGTCTGGTGGCGAGGCTCTCGGGCGACACCCACCTGCTGCTGGAAATCGGCGCCCCCGAACTGGACCTCGTCCTGCGCTTCCGCGCCCACGCCCTCATGCAGGCGCTGGAAAGCAAACACCTGCACGGTGTGATCGACCTCACCCCCGGCATCCGCTCACTGCAAATCCATTATCAGCCCGAGCAACTATCACTACCGGATCTGCTCGGCATCGTTGCCGGCGAATGGGACGCCGTGTGCGCAGCCAAAGACCTGCAAGTACCGTCGCGCATCGTGCATCTGCCGCTTTCCTGGGACGACCCGGCGTGCCAGCTGGCCATCGAGAAATACATGACCACCGTGCGTAAGGACGCCCCCTGGTGCCCGAGCAACCTGGAGTTCATCCGCCGCATCAACGACCTGCCGAACCTCAATGAAGTGCGACGCACGGTGTTCGACGCCAGCTATCTGGTGATGGGCCTGGGTGACGTCTACCTCGGCGCACCGGTCGCCACCCCGCTCGACCCGCGTCATCGCCTGGTCACCACCAAGTACAACCCGGCTCGCACCTGGACCGCGGAAAACTCGGTGGGCATCGGTGGCGCCTACATGTGCGTCTACGGTATGGAAGGCCCCGGCGGTTATCAGTTTGTCGGGCGTACGTTGCAGATGTGGAACCGCTACCACGACGTTGCCGCGTTCGATGGCAAACCGTGGTTGCTGCGGTTTTTCGACCAGATCCGTTTCTACCCGGTCAGCGCCGATGAACTGCTGCGCATTCGCCGGGATTTCCCCCTCGGGCGCTTCGACCTGAACATCGAGCACAGTCAGTTGAACCTTGCGGATTACCAGGCGTTTCTGGCGCAGGAAGCCGAGACCATCGACGCGTTTCGCGATCAGCAAAAAGGCGCATTCAATGCCGAGCGCGAACGCTGGATCGCCAGCGGCCAGGCGCATTTCGACAGTGAAGAACCGGCCCCGGAGACGACCGAAGAGACGCCGCTGGCCGGCGGCCAACAGAGCGTCGACAGCCACATCGCCGGCAACCTCTGGCAGGTTCAGGTCGAGGTCGGCAGCCGCGTCGAGGCCGGTGACGTGCTGGTGATCCTGGAGTCGATGAAGATGGAAATCCCCCTGCTCGCGCCGATGGCCGGCGTGGTGCGCGAGATTCGCGTGCAACCGGGTTCTGCGGTGCGCGCCGGACAGCGCGTCGTGGTGCTGGAACTCGACTGAACCCATTTTGAAAAGGACTCATGCCATGAACATCAATCTGCAACTCGACGCCGTGCGTGGCGCTTATCGCGACGGCCGCACCACGCCACGACAATTACTGCTGCAACTGCGGGACAAAGCCGCTGCGCTGAACCCGGACTATCACCTGTTCATCCACTTGCTCAGTGTCGATGAACTGGAGCCCTACCTCGCCGCCCTCGACGGTCGCGACCTCGACAGCCTGCCGCTGTACGGCGTGCCGTTTGCGATCAAGGACAACATCGACCTGGCGGGCATTCCGACCACGGCGGCGTGCCCGGCATTTGCCTATGTGCCGGAGCGTTCGGCGACCATCGTCGAGCAACTGCTGGCCCTCGGTGCAATTCCGTTGGGCAAGACCAACCTCGACCAATTCGCCACGGGGCTCAACGGCAGCCGCTCACCGTACGGCGCGTGCCCCAACAGCGTGTTGCCGGAATACCCGTCGGGCGGTTCCAGCGCCGGTTCGTCGCTGGTGGTGGCGCTCGGGATCGCGAGTTTTTCCCTGGGCACCGACACAGCAGGCTCCGGGCGTGTGCCGGCGGCGTTGAATAATCTGATCGGCCTGAAAGCCACCAAGGGCCTGATCTCAACGGCCGGCGTCGTACCGGCCTGTCGTACGCTGGATTGCGTCACCACGTTCACCGCCACCGCGCGGGAGGCCAGTCAGTTGCTGGCACTCACCGCGCGCCTCGATCCACGGGACGAATACAGCCGCAGCAACCCGTTGTGGAACGACGGCTCGGCGTTCGGCACACCGCGGCCGTTCCGTTTCGGCGTGCCGCGTGCGCAGGACCTGCAATTTTTCGGTTGCCCTGAAGGCCCGCTGTTGTTCGGTGATGCCATCGACCACCTCAAGGCCTTGGGTGGCGAAGCGGTGGAACTGGACCTGTCGCCATTTCTGGAGGCCGCCCGCTTGCTCTATGAAGGCCCGTGGGTGGCCGAGCGCTACAGCGTGGCCGGTGAGTTGATGGCGCAAAACCCCGAGGCCRTGTTGCCAGTGATTCGCGCCGTATTGGCCAAGGCGCCCGCCGTCGACGGCGTGCAAACCTTCCGCGCCCAATACCGCCTGCAAGCGCTCAAAGCCCTGTGCGACAACGCGCTGGAGGGCCTCGATTGTGTCGTCACGCCGACCATCGGCCGCCCGGTGACGCTGGCGGAACTCGAGGCCGAACCGGTGCTGCGCAATTCGGAACTGGGCTACTACACCAACTTCATGAACCTGCTCGACTACGCCGCCGTCGCCGTGCCCAGCGCCTTCATGGACAACGGCATGCCCTGGGGCGTGACGCTGTTTGGCCGGGCCTTCACCGATCAGTATCTGCTGAGCGTGGCGGATGCCTTGCAGCGTCAGCAAGGCTTGGCCGCAGCTGCACCGGCGCCGGTCGCACGCCATGATCGGGCGCGGCTGGTGGTCTGCGGCGCGCACCTGGACGGGCTGGCGTTGAACTGGCAGCTCAAGCAGCGCGGTGCCCGGTTGCTGGAATCGACATTCAGCTCGCCGGACTATCAACTCTATGCCCTGGCCGGCGGCCCGCCGTTTCGTCCGGGCATGGTCCGCGTGAAGGATGGCGGCGTGGCGATTGCGGTGGAGGTCTGGGAGCTGCCAAGCCGTGAACTCGGCTCGTTCCTGACCGGGATTCCGGCACCGCTGGGGCTGGGCAAGGTGCAACTGGCGGATGGTCGCTGGGAGAGCGGGTTTATCTGTGAGGCGTATGGGCTGGAGGGTGCGGTGAACATCAGCCACTTTGGCGGCTGGCAGATGTATCTGAAAACACTGCTGTGATCTTTCGATTCGCTGGCAAGCCAGCTCCTACAGGGTTAGCGCAGAACTGGTAGGAGCTGGCTTGCCAGCGAAGGCATCAGCCCAGGCACCGCGGCACCTGGTCCCAGCCGATTTACCCTATGAATCCAGCAGTTATTTCCCCACAGCCCGATGACACCTTGCACAGCCTGCTGTCACGGGCGGATCATGCGATGTATCGGGCCAAACAAAGTGGCCGCAACCGAACCTGCGTAGAGAAGTCTCACTCCGTCCATGAACCAGCCTGATCTCTGCCCCGCCTGCGGCGCCCCCAACGACTGCACTCTGGCTGACCCGCGAACCGCCGACCGCGCCTGCTGGTGCTACGGCGTCAGCATCGACCCGGCGGTGCTCCAGGCGCTGCCGACGGAACTACGCAACGCCTCGTGCCTGTGCCCGCGTTGCGCCGAAGTCGAGACGCAGTTGCAAGCAGCGCCCGAATCGTTCTAGTAAGATGCGCGCCCCTTTCCTCACTGATCCTTAGTCATGCGCGTCGACCGTTTCCTCAGCAATCTGCCGTGCTTCAACCGTAAGCAGGTACGCCTGTTGCTGGTGGAAAAACGCGTCAGGGTTGACGGAAAAGTCGTCAGCGACCCGCACAGCGAAGTCCGCGAATTCAGCCGCGTCGAAGTCGACAACGACGTGCTGCAAGTCGGTAAACCCCTGCGCCACTTCATGCTGCACAAACCTGCCGGTTGCGTCAGCGCTACCAAGGACCCGCAGCACCCGACCGTGCTCGACCTGATTCATGAACCGGACAAGGAAGAACTGCACATCGCCGGACGCCTGGATTTCAATACTACCGGTCTGATGCTGATCACCAACGACGGCAGCTGGTCGCGACGCTTGACCCAACCACAGACCAAACTGCCCAAGGTCTATTACGTCGAAACCGAACAGGACATCGGYCCCGAATACGCGATCAAGTTCAGCGAAGGGCTGTACTTCGCCTTCGAAGACCTCACCACGCAACCGGCCGGGCTAGAGCTGCTCGGGGCAAAATGCGCACGCCTGAGCATCGTCGAGGGCCGTTATCACCAGGTCAAGCGCATGTTCGGCCACTTCAATAACAAGGTGATGCGCCTGCACCGCGAACGCATGGGGCCGTTGGTGCTCGATGACACGTTGGAACCGGGCGAATACCGCCCAATGACCGATGAAGAGATCGGATCGGTCTAAACACGCGACCGCTGAGCAGAAGTTGTAGAACAATTTACCAACAGCACTTGCGCGATGACGTGCCCCCTGCTTGAATCAGGACGTCGGCCGAAATGTGACCGATGAGTCACCCCATACTTCTAAGAAACTTTTTGCCGATAGGAACCCAAGGGTTCCGGCCTCATCCGGCAGACTGCCCGCCAATAACAATACCCGTCGACCGGACTGCAATGGATCGACATGGGCCTCTCAAATTCCAGGCGTATGCCTACCTGTCACAAAGCTCGTGCAATCTCTATTTGCGCGCATACCCGCTTGCCAGGAGTCTTATGACATGAGGCCAGAAATCGCTGTGCTGGATATACAGGGTCAGTATCGGGTTTACACGGAGTTCTATCGCGCAGACGCCGCAGAGAAGACCATTATCTTGGTCAACGGCTCGATGGCCACGACTGCGTCGTTTGCACAGACCGTGAAAAACCTCCATCCGCAGTTCAACGTCGTCTGCTACGACCAGCCCTACGCGGGCCGGTCAAAAGCCCACAACCTGCATGAGAAAATGCTCACAAAGGAAATCGAAGGGCAGATCCTGCTTGAGCTGATCGACCACTTCGCCGCCGAGCACGTGCTGTCGTTTTCCTGGGGTGGCGCCGCGACCATGATGGCGTTGTCGCAACGACCACGGCGCATCGAAAAAGCCGTGATCAGCTCGTTCTCTCCGGTGATCAACGCACACATGCTCGACTACCTCGAGCGCGGCGTCGAACACCTCGGCAACCTGGACCGCGACCGGGTCGGACACCTGGTGAACGACACCATCGGCAAACACCTGCCGTCGTTGTTCAAGCGCTTCAACTATCGCCACGTCAGCTCCCTGGCCGAACATGAGTACGGGCAGATGCACTTCCACATCAACGACGTGCTGCACAGCGACCGCCAGTGCTACCTGCACGCGGCGAAAAAAATCGACGTGCCAGTGCTGTTCCTCAACGGCGAATGGGATGAATACACCGCCGCCGCCGACGCCCGGTTGTTCGCCAGCCACGTGCAACACAGCACATTCAGCACCCTCCAGGCCACCGGCCACTTTCTCGACATGGAGCACAAAGCCGCCTGCCGAGACAGCCGCAACGCACTGATGGGCTTCCTGAAACCTTCACAACACGAAAGCCGACCGCGTTACCACTACGTCCAGGACCACCATGCATTGGCAATCTGAAATAGAGTCATCGCGAGCAAGCTTCGCCCCGCAGCGTTAATCGCATTTCTGTAGGAGCGAGGCTTGCCCGCGAACGACCGCCATGCGGTCCGGGCAAGGTTTAACCTGGGCTAAACCCGTCTGACGCAAAGAAAAACTTCATTTCCACGCGCACATCTGGTACAAAGTCACCGCTCTGAGCGGGTGTCGTATAATGGCATTACTCCAGCTTCCCAAGCTGATAACGAGGGTTCGATTCCCTTCACCCGCTCCACTATTTTCAAAGCTTCCAGCAGCGTCCGTACGCATCGTCAACGAGTTGAGGGACACATTGGGGGACGTTTAGTCTCACCATCTAGCGGCAGACCAAATCCTCCCTTCGCCATACCGCCACGCCACTTCATGTTGCCCCGTCGGAAAACGATCTGGCCGGTCTAACGCGCATCAAAATCAAACGTTGGAACATATTCTGAGCCGAGCAGGTGTGGACATTTCGATGTCACAAAATCATCACTTAGCAAATCATTCGAACTCTTGTATTCACTCGTGAGAATGCCAGTGATATTCAAAAGCGTATGCGACAAGGACGAAATGCTAGCTCTTTGATTTTCCCTTTCCTTTAACTTTGAAAGCTTGAGCGCTTGCTCGCTTGAAATATTATCGGACGCCCAGACAAACGCCGAAACCAACATATCATACTTATTGCCAATTCCATGACCCAACAGCCCTCGACTATCATCCATGATATTTTCGCCATGGTCCGATGAATAAAACAATATCGATGGTCTTTGACTCAATTTCAATTGATCAATAATCGAGCTTAACAGCCAGTCCGTATACAAGATGGAATTATCATAATCCGCGGCGATTTTATCTTTTACGCTATTGCTTGACGGCTTGAATTTTTTGAAGTCATCTGGATACCGGCGCGAGTACTCGAAATGACTGCCTTTGATATGGATAAATATGGCTTGTTTTTGCGT
>NZ_JBFUIC010000226.1:0-7372 GCF_056402075.1 Pseudomonas sp. P4_C3 | reverse complement strand
GCGTATCGGGATGGTATCCGGACGGTTGACTCAGTCTTCTTCTCATGAGCGAATTGACGGTTACCGTGCGGCCTTGGTTGAGGCAGGAATCCAGTACGAAGATCAATTAGTTTGCTGTGGTGAATCGGAGATTGCGCCGGCAATGGAGGCGACTCGCCGTCTACTGGCGCTAGAGCACCCGCCTACCGCAATAATGACCGCTAACAACTTGATGACCATTGGTGCTATGCAGGCCCTTCGTGAAGCCCGGCTTGAGGTGCCAAAGGACATCGCACTGGTCGGCTTTGATGACTTCGACTGGGCAGATGCTTTTAGCCCCCGACTGACAGTTATAGCGCAACCTCTCGAGGAGCTCGGAGCCCAGGCTGTGAAGCTTTTATTGAAGCGTATCAAGCAACCTGATGGGAGACGTCAGACTATTCGATTGAAACCCTCATTAATCCAGCGAGATTCTGGCGGCGTTCCCAAATGACTGTACTCAGGGATTTATCCTGAGGATCTAGCGGTTGCAGGCGTGAATTATTTTACTTTTGTCCACGTCTCGCCGCCTGGACAACTTTTAAACTAAATGACCAGCATCTGGTTTCAATTCGTCGTGCACGCATATGTATGTTTGCTTTTTCACTTAAGCGACCGGCTTTCGGTTTTTTTGAGCTTTCAATAATTTCGCCAAAGAGATAAGCGTCTATTTAGATCGCGATTAAAAATCGCTGACCTCGTGGAACGGAGTCCGATAGCCGATTATAACAACAAACCGCAGAACCTGTTTCTGTCGGGGCGTTTCTGCGTGTGCAGATTTACAAAACTCCCAAATTTGAATCGTTGATTGAGACGGCTGAAGCCGTATTGGCAAAGAGAGGCTGAGCATGAATAACTACAACAAAACGAATGATGTGACTGCATTGCCGGCATGGCGCAATCTGCTCGACCATCGGGAGAGCATGAAAAACTTTAGTATGCGCGATGCCTTTCAAGATGACAGTAAACGCTTTCAAGACTTCTCCTTGGCGGGCTGCGGGCTGTTTCTGGATTACTCCAAAAACCTGATCACTCACGAGACGCGCTCATTGCTGGTAAACCTTGCTCGCGAGGCTGGCGTGGAGCAGGCAGCGCATGCCATGTTCAGTGGCGAAAAAATCAACTGTTCCGAGGGGCGTCCTGTGCTGCATACCGCGCTGCGGCGACCAGTGGGGGAACCTTTGATGGTCGATGGCCGCAACTTGATGCGCGATGTGCATGGTGCTCTGGCGCAGATGACTGACGTTGTGAGTCGTATCCATAGCCATCTTTGGCGTGGTTACAACGATAAGGTCATCACTGATGTCGTAAACATTGGTATTGGTGGCTCATTTCTGGGCCCTGAGCTTGTCTCTGAAGCACTCGCGCCTTTCGCTCGGCATGGGGTGCGGTGCCATTACCTGGCTAACATCGACGGCAATGAATTCCGAGAGGTTACAGCCGATCTGAACGTAGAAACAACGCTGTTCATTATCTCAAGCAAAACCTTCGGTACTCTTGAAACGCTGAAGAACGCGCAAGCTTGTCGAAGCTGGTATCTGGCCAAGGGCGGGACGGAAGAGAAGCTGTATCGCCACTTCATTGCTGTGACAAGTAATCGTCAAGCTGCGCTGGATTTCGGCATCCGTGAAGCAAACATTTTTCCTATGTGGGACTGGGTCGGTGGCCGTTACTCACTATGGTCGGCAATTGGCCTGCCGATTGCTCTGGCCATTGGCATCGCTAACTTTAAGGAACTGCTGTCCGGCGCGTACGCTATGGATCAACATTTCCTGAATGAACCATTGGAACAGAACCTTCCCGTTCTTTTAGCAGTACTCGGCGTTTGGTATCACAACTTTTGGGGTGCGCAAAGCTATGCGTTCTTGCCCTATGACCATAACCTGCGCAACTTCGTGAAACATCTGCAGCAGATGGACATGGAGTCCAATGGCAAAAGTGTTCGTCATGACGGCACGTCAGTTTCCTACACCACTGGCCCAGTAATCTGGGGCGGCGTGGGATGTAACGGACAGCACGCTTACCACCAGTTATTGCATCAAGGGACGCCTCTAATTCCAGCCGACTTCATTGTGCCTGTGGTCAGCCACAACCCAGTGGCTGATCATCAGGAATGGCTGTACGCCAATTGCTTGTCTCAAAGCCAAGCGCTGATGCGAGGCAAAACCCGCGCTGAAGCTGAGGCAGAGCTAAAAGCCAAAGGCCTTTCGTCCAGTGAGATTGAACGACTGGCGCCGCATAAGGTGATTCCCGGCAACCGGCCAAGCAATACAGTTGCTCTTGAGATCATCAATCCACATAGCCTTGGTGCGTTGATCGCCCTTTATGAACACAAGGTCTTTGTCCAGGGTGTAATTTGGGGAGTCAATTCGTTTGATCAATGGGGCGTGGAGTTGGGCAAGGAGCTAGGCAACAGCGTCTACAACCTTCTGACTCGCTATGACGCGGAACCGGCAGATGATTCCTCGACGCAGGGCCTTATAGATTTCTTCCGGGGACGTCATCGTGGTTAGAGCCTCATAAGATTGGGTGGGACTAATGCCTTCCAGTCTTGGAGAAAACGAATGCCATGTAGTCGTGCCTCCGCGCATGTATTCACTCCTGTTGTACTTCTGAGGCTACAGGGTGATCGATCGGCCCTGCACCGTGATTAAGGAAGTTTGGGCTTCCAGGTTCGCGGCCTGAAAATACATTCCAAAGGGTAAAACTTACGACGATCAACTAACTCATTGGTTAAGTAATCGCTTGCTTACCGTAGTCACTCCGCACTGGCACTGCCTGGGTTCTTCTCATACTTTGGCTCAGGTAATACGGTGCGCTTTCTATTCGATTTAACCTATTTCCCATTCGGGAACTTGTGCGTGGAGCTAGCTGCGTACCTGGTTACAAAGCGTGCTGACTCGCGTTATCGACCTTGTCCAATAAATATAAAAAACAAAAGGTGTTATGAATGAACGTTAAAACTCTCAGTGCAGTTCTGGGTGTGTCCTTTGCTGTCGGCTTTCTGCCTGTTGACGCGTATTCAACAGACTTCAGTGGTTATTTCAGAACCGGAGTGGGGGATTCTACTCAAGGAGGGAAACAGTCGTGTTTTCAGCTACCGGGCGCGCAGTCCAAATATCGCCTTGGCAACGAATGTGAGCAGTACATAGAGCTGGATTTGCGCCAGGATCTGCTTTCACTGGACGACGGCTCGATGCTTAGCGTTGAAGGCATGGCACAGTTTTACAACGAGTATGGCCATGAACCAAAATTTGACGGAGAGCACGGCTATACGCGGATGAGCCAGCTCTACGCAGAGTGGAGCAAGATGCCGGCATTGAATGGCGGTTCTTTCTGGGCGGGCCGTCGTTACTACAACCGAAACGACATCAATATTTCCGACTACTTCTACTGGAACCAAAGCTCAACGGGCTTTGGGTTCGACCAGGTCGCATTGGGAGATCTGAAATACAGCTACGTGCTTTCACGCAAGGACAACGTCTTCCAAAAGGATTTTGTTACCCGGCATGATTTGACCGTCAGCGGATTCAACACAAATCCCGGTGGCGAGGTTAAGCTGGGCGTCAGTTATCTGGACAAGCCGAGCCGCGAGGATGCTCATCAGGGCTGGTCGGTGGTTGCCCAGCACAAGCAGGTCGCGTTCCTGGGCGGAGTCAACAAGTTCGCTGTTCAATACGGCCGAGGACCAGGCACCGCATTGGGGTATACCGGTGATACCACGCTGGATGAGAGCAACAAGAGCTGGCGGCTCGTGGAGTTTTTCGATTGGCAATTGACTCATGCTTTCAGTGGTCAAGTTGAACTGGTCTATCAAAAAGACACGCGCCCTGGAGGTGATGATCAGAACTGGTTATCCATTGGTGTTCGGCCAATTTATGCGTTCACGGATCAGTTCAAGCTGATCACCGAGGTTGGGCGCGACCAGGTTGAAGCCGCAGACGGTACCCGAAAACTCACTAAGTACACCATCGCGCCGACTTGGTCACCGAACGGCCCGGGATTCTGGGACAGGCCGGAATTTCGTCTGTATTACACCTACGCTACCTGGAACAAGGCTGCGCAACGCGCCGCCAGCTTGCAATCTCCGGGATCGGCTCTGTCTGATACCGGTGCGTTTGGTACAGACCTGCAAGGCTCCAACGTAGGGGTTCAGATCGAGTATTGGTGGAAATAAACTCCCTTGTTGACGCCGATGCCGAATTGAACCACGTGCCGACGCAAGACCGACCCACCTCAAAATCAGCACAAATCCGGCACAGACAACGGTTTGTGAGGAATCAGACGGGGTCAGTGACATCTCGGCAACTGGGTGTATTCGGCATCGGCACCAACAACGCTGACCTCTCCACGGAGCAATCACGATGTCGAATGCAGACCTGCTCCCTTCCCTACTCTTCAAGATCAATCAGAACCAGCTAGCCCTCGAAGCCGCGATCATGGCGCTTGCCCTTTGGGTCGAGCAGCGCAGTTCGGGTGAGGCTGGAGGCAATGTGCGCAGTGCGCTGGCAACGATCAGCACGAACGAAGAGTTGATCAACATGTCGTTAGCGGTGCTCGCGACGCCAGAGTGATCCCACCAACGGTGCTGCTCAATGCATCATCTGATTGCTGAAACGGGTAGGCAGTTGCTCTCTCTGGATATCTGGTGTGGGTCAGTTGATACCCATCGTGCTGCAACGGACACTGTATTTCAGAACTCTTAAGGTTTGCTTAAGGACTTTAAATGTCGCCGGCGGACAGACTTTCCTGAACGATCAGGAGAGCCGCCATGAACCCGCAATCGGTGATATCAAACCATCCATGCACCCTGGTACGGCCGCTGGGTGCCCTGTCCGGCTGGCAGGAGCGCCGCGCCAAGGAGCTGATGCTGCGTGACATGGGCAGCTGCGTTCGCATCAGCGAGATTGCCGAACACTGCAACCTGTCCCGTAGCCATTTTTCCCGGGCGTTCAAAAAGGTTACCGGCCACTCGCCGCAAGGCTGGCTGGTGATGATGAAAATCGAAAAAGCCAAAAGCCTGCTGATCACCTCAATGCCGATCACCGATGTCGTCTATGAATGCGGTTTCGCAGACCACTCGCATTTCACCCGCACCTTCAGCCGCCTGGAAGGGATGACACCCAAGGCATGGCGCCGGGCCTTTGATCATGTAGCGAGCCACCCTGGCCAGCCACCAGTAATTGATCGGGACATACCCGACTGGAGAATTCACGATAGCCTGGTCGACGGCGTGGGACAGTCGCGCGCACAGGAGCTGCACGCGTGAACTGATCGAGGTCGACAAAACGAACGCCTCCCCTTTGGCCGCTCATGCGGCCCTTTTTTATCAAGTGCTGGCCGGTGCCAGTGGCAGGTTGAAGCAAATCCGGGCGCCCTGCTCGCTATCCTGGACCACCAGCGTCCCGCCGTGCGCGCCGATCACCGACCTGCAGATGGCCAGGCCCATTCCCATGCCGCTGCCTTTGGTGGTGTAGAACGCATCGAAGATCTGCTCGCGCTGGTGCGCGTCAATTCCGGGCCCGTTGTCCTGGAAGCAGACCTGGACATGAGCGTCCTTCACCGCTGAGCCGATGATGATGCGTCCATTGGGCAACCCTGCTCCGGCGATGGCCTCCAGCGCATTGGTGATCAGGTTGAACACCACCTGCTGGATCTGTACCGCGTCGACCGACACCGGGCATTGCGCATCGAGCCGGGTTTCCAGGCGCACGTTGCGGTTCGCCAGGTCGGTGGCAGTCAGGCGCACGACCTCACCGATCAAGTGATCGATTTGCATCGGCAACCGTTGCAACGGCGTCTGTTTGGCGAGTGCGCGCAGCGCCTGGACAATGTCGGCGGCGCGGGCGCTGTCCGAGCGAATGTCTTCCAGCCCCTGAATCGCCTCTTCCAGATCGGGCTGATCACGCTTGAGCCAGCGCAGGCTGGCCGAGGCATTGGACACGATGCCCAGCAACGGCTGGCTGATTTCATGGGCAATCGAAGCAGAAAGCTCACCCATGACCTTGAGGTGCGAGCTGCGCGCCAGCTCCGCGCGGGAACTGCGCAAGTCCGCTTCCATCTGCGCGCGTAGCTGGTTGTCCTCGACCAGCTGTTCATACAGCTTGGCGGTTTGCAGTGACACCGCGGCCTGAGAGGCGAGAATTTCCAGCATGGTCAGGCGCTGGGCGCTGAATAGCTTGGGGACCAGGCTGTTTTCCAGATAGACCAGGCCGATCAACGTGCCTTGTTTGAGCAACGGCAGGCATAACACCGACCGCACCTGGCGCTGTTGCAGATCGGCGCTGTAGGCCTCGGGACAATCGGCCCGGGCATCGTCGAGCACCAGGGTCGTGCGCGTGCGCATCGTGGCGTTGAGCACCGAGGCCGGCGCCATCTGTTCGAGCGGTTGCCCGGCGTCCAGAGCGACCCGTACATTGCCGGCTTCGACCGAAGCCGTCGCCGCCAGTTGCAGTTCGGCGCCGCTGACCATCATCAGCACGCCATTGTCGGCACCGGCCTGAATCATCAAGTGATTCATCAGGGTTTCGACCAGTCGTTCGAGCAGAACCTCCTGCGACAGTGCACGCGCCGCTTCGATCCCCACTTCAAGATCGAGGCGGACCTGGGTCACAGGCCGGACCGGCTCGAACGACGGCTCCGCACTCAGAAACGGGTGCAAGGTTTCCAATTGACGCGCCTTGCCTTCGGCGCCCCACAGGTTGTAGCAGTCGCGCGCGACACGCAGGTGGTGGCTGGCACCCGACACCAGCCCGTTGGGTAGGCAGATATCGGCCAGCTGTTCATGGGCCAGCGCCTGCTCATGGATGAAACCGGCCGCCGCCGCCGCGATCTGCGACTGATCGAAACAGCGGATAGCTACCAGTTCCTGACCGCGCAAACGGGCGATGACTCCCTCGATCAGCAGCAATTTGTTKCGGAACGTTGTCGGATTGAGTTCGACCCACGGCAGGAACCGCTGGCGTTGCCGCTCGAGTTTTTCCAGTTTTTCCGCCACCTCGCCCGGCGCTTGCATGCTGCCCAGCGCCAGGCTGTAGAACAGGTGGTAATCGGCGAGATTGATATGCGCCGGAATGGACCAGGCCAGCGCGGCGGCTTCTTCGAAACGTCGCAATGCGTAAGGGATATCGCCGAAATAAAACGCTGACATGCCTGAATACAGCCAGGACCAGAACAGCGTCGGCTGCGACACACGGGTACGGTCGATGGGGCCGAAACGGTCATGTTCGATGCCATCCAGTTCGTCCAACGGCCGATGCAGGCGCCCGTCGCGCAGATCGGTGGCGAATGCCTGTTGCGCCAGCAGGATGCGCTCGATATCGATGTAATGAAATTGCTGCACCCACGCCAACCC
>NZ_JBFUIC010000225.1:0-7410 GCF_056402075.1 Pseudomonas sp. P4_C3 | reverse complement strand
GCGCAGGAACGAGGCACCGGCGCTTTCTTCACCGCCGAAACCGAGGGATCCATCGAACAGGCCGTCGGCAAACCATTTGAAGCCAACCGGCACTTCGTACAGGCGGCGACCCAGGCGCTTGGCCACGCGGTCGATCAAGCCACTGCTGACCACGGTTTTACCCACGGCCGCATCGGCGCGCCATTGCGGACGGTTCTGGAACAGGTAGTCGATGGCAACGGCGAGGTAGTTGTTCGGCGCCAGCAAACCACCGGACGGCGTGACGATGCCATGGCGGTCGTGGTCCGGATCGCAGGCAAATGCCACGTCAAAGCGTTCTTTCAGGCCGATCAGGCCTTGCATGGCGTGGCTGGACGATGGGTCCATGCGGATCTGGCCGTCCCAGTCGACGGTCATGAAACGGAAGGTCGGGTCGACCTCTTTGTTCACCACTTCCAGGTCCAGACGGTAATGCTCGGCAATCGCCGACCAGTAGTGCACCCCCGCTCCACCCAGCGGATCGACGCCCAGGCGCAGCTTGGCATCGCGGATGGCGTCGAAGTCGATCACCTTGATCAGGTCGGCGACATAGGTGTTGAGGTAATCGTGACGATGGGTGGTGCTGGCCTTCAGTGCCTGCTCGTAGCTGATGCGCTTGACGCCAGCGAGCTTGTTGGCCAGCAGCTCGTTGGCCTTGGCTTCGATCCACTTGGTGATGTGGGTATCGGCCGGACCACCGTTGGTTGGGTTGTACTTGTAGCCACCGCTTTGTGGCGGGTTGTGGGACGGCGTGATGACAATGCCATCCGCCAGGCCGGTGGTGCGACCACGGTTGTAGCAGAGAATCGCATGGGAAATGGCCGGCGTCGGCGTGTACTCGTCACCTTCGGCGATCATCACGGTCACGCCGTTGGCCGCCAGCACTTCGAGGGCGCTGGCGCCGGCCGGTGTGGACAGCGCGTGGGTGTCGATGCCGACAAACAGCGGACCATCGATGCCTTGAGCTTCGCGATACAGGCAGATCGCCTGGCTGATCGCCAGCACGTGCCATTCGTTGAAACTCAAGTCGAACGAGCTGCCCCGATGCCCGGACGTGCCGAAGGCAACGCGCTGGGTCGAAATCGCGGCATCCGGCTGGCCGGTGTAATAGGCCGTTACCAGTCGCGGGATGTCGACCAACAATGCTGCCGGTGCCGGTTTACCCGCAAAAGGACTGAGTGTCATGCAAAACCTCTGGAATAGAGTGGTTCAGGAATTGGGGCGCAGTTTACTGGCAGTTGGACCGCAAGGCGATGGGATCGATCCAACACAGCGCAGGTTGTTATTTTTTGTCTCGCTCACTCGATTGATTCCAGGCGCAGCGCATCCCCCAGCAGTCCCAGTGCGGCCGCCAGGTTGTGATCGCCGCCGAACGTATGACTCAAGCGCAAATGCTGCCCGTGCAGACCGTGGAGGCTGAACAGTTCCCCCGGCGCGATGACCACTTGATGCACCAGCAGGCGCTGGAACACACGACGTACGTTGACCCGACGCAACGAGCGCACCCAGATCGTCGCACCGCCTTGCGGCTCGACGAAATGCAAGGCATCACCCAATCGCTCCTGCAACAACTGGGTCATTTGACTCTTGCGCTCCTTGAGTAGCCGTCGCAGCACCAGCAGATGCTGATCGATGCGACCGCTACTGTACAAACGGGCGATGGCTTTCTGGCGAATCGGCGAGAGACGGAACGAACGCAGCAGAAAGTGCCGTTGCAGCTCAACGCTCAAATGCCTTGAAAGCAGGTAACCATAGGGCGCTTCAGGCCCGATGACTTTCTCGAACGTGGAAAACACCATCAGCCGTTCAGGGTCCAGCAAGTCGCGAAAGCGCACGCCGCCAAGGTCGAATCCGAGTTCGCCATAACAGTCGTTTTCCAGCACCCAGCTGTCATGCGCGGACAAAAGCCGGGCAATGGCCTGCCTGTTTTCGTCAGGCGCCAGGCTGCCGCGGGGCATATTCAGGGCCGATGAAAGCATCACCAGCCTGACCGGTTCGGTATCCAGCAGCATGTTGAGCCGTTCCGGATCCAGGCAGCCATCGGCCTGCACGGGCAGTTCAATCACCCGCACGCAGGCGGCTTGAAACAAACGCAGGATCGTCCAGTCGCACGGCGATTCGACCACCACGGTGGCATCTTTCAAGCCCAGCACGGCGATCAGGATTTCCAGTACACCGCGAAGGTCTGCGCCGATGTAGACATCATCGGCGTGCCAGTAACGCATTGGAGACGTGGTGTAGCGCGCAGCCAGGGCGGTGCGCAATTCGAGCTCGCCGCAGGGTTGCGAAGGCGACTGCGGCTGGCGGGGATACTGGCGCAGCAACTCTCGCTCCAGCAGCAACAAAGGACTGTCCAGCGGCTGCAGCAACGCCGGTTCATCGGCGCTCAAGACCAGCATCCCCGGGCGCCTGGCATTGACGTAGACGGCTTCCAGCAGATCGCTGCCGCTGTCTTGCAGGTTGATCGAGGAAACTGGCAATGCGTAGTAACCGGACTTGGCCACCGAATAGACGCGCCCTTCTTTCTCCAGCAGCGAATAGGCGTACTGAATGGTCGAGATCGACACATTGAGACGCTCCGCCAGATGCCGCAGCGACGGCAGGCGGATGGGCGAATCCCCTTCAGATTCGTTGATCAGGCTGACCAGGTATCGATAAACCGCCTGATAGGCGAAATCCGTTTCTCGTGGACCTTTCATGGGCGAAGGCCAACCGCACTGGCTGAAAACCCGCCCACGTTCAGTGGCCCGCTGACCATTCATCCACCCACGTACTGTCGGCATCAGGATCGCCCAGCGTATTTTGCGACGCGGCCCTTTGAATGATTGCTTCTGCCACCCCGCCAGCGCCTGCGGGTGTCCACTCCATGCGGTAAAGCTGGCCAATCAGGCTGACGGGCAATCCGCTGACATCAATCATCCACTGCATGATCTGCTCGCCGACCGGGTGCCCCTGCATGGCCTTGTGCAGCTCGGGCATGGCCACCAGCATGCCCGGATGGCACTGACGCAGGAAATGCTCGAGCCCCGCACCTTTTTCGGTGAAAGGTGAAAAAAGCAGGCACACCAGCTGTGCTTCGCTCAGGCCCAGGTTCTTTTGCGCTTCGGCCGCTGCTCGGGCGCGCTGCTCGGTCAGTGTCGCCGGGTTACCGAAGACCTCGATGGCCTGCTCGCACAAACGCTCGGGCAAGCGCTTGCGGCGCATCATCACCAAGGCGCGTTGCAGGTATTGCGTAATGCCGAACTCGTAATTGCGGCCATGCACGTAGCACGCTTGCAACCCCCTGACGTGCGCCGAGATCGACGGGCTGACGAATTCGTTGTCGCTGATCTGCGCAGACAGTTCGTCAGGCTGGAACCGGAGAAACTCAGTCAGCAATGGCCAGCGTTCTTCCAGGTTGCTGACCAGCAGGTCGTGGATGTCGATGCAGGCCGTACGACGACAGGTCTCGAAGCGCTCTTGTGGACGCCACCGGGCCTGGCTGTAATCCGCGTAGAACGCGTGATAACAGTCGCTGCCCAGTTCATCGAGCAATGCGAACAGCCCCGCATAATCGACCTCACCCCTGGGCGAAGGCTTGAGCCCTGCCTTGGTGGCGGCACGCTTCAAACCGTCGATGAACTGCTTCTGTTGACGCGGCGTGTCACTGATGAGCAACGCGTCGACACCACCGTCCCAGCGGGCGATTTGCCCGTAGAACTCTCCCGTGGCCAGATAACCGTCATCCCACAGGTCCAACCCGCCACGCCACTCCCGACGATGGCCGATCAGCAGCAGGTTCAGGCGACTGGACTCGCGACCGGCGTCGGAGATCGGCGCCAGGTGGTTGAACGGCAAGACTTCCCGATCATCGACCATCAACACCTCGACCCGGGGATCGTCATAGACAAACAATGCGCTGTTGGTCCGGTGCATGTTTTCCACCGCCGCGCCGCTTGCCCCGTTCAACCGTAACGAGGCGATGCGCAACTGGAATGTCGCTGGCGACCGAGTGGCAATGGTCAACTGCGCAGCACGCAACAGCGCCAGGGTGTAGCAGTTGTCACGGCCCCCGGACTGGATCGCCAACACCTTGTAATCGCCAATGCGCTCCATGCCCCCCGCCGCTACCGTCAGACGCTGAATCAACAATTGCAAAGMAGTGCGTTCGGCACGGGAGAAAAAACCCAGCAATCGCTGCAGCACTTGTTGATAGACATGGTTCATCGCTTGGTCATGGATGCTGGTCATCTTTATTTACCTGATACTCGTAAGTTCAACATCGCGCAGACAGCAAATCCCGTTGCACTGTCTGCGCGAATGGAGTCATGGACTTTATTGCCAAATGCTAGCACTTGAATTTTCTGGTGATCATTTGAAACGTTCGTAGCGCCCCCTCGGTTTAACGACGCAGGCGAAGCTGTAGCGCCCGACTGGCAAGGGTTTGCTCGACTTGAATCGCAGTCCTAGGAAACTTCCGACAATGTCCCACAGACATTTAATACAAGAAATAAAGAAGGAAGTTGTCGCTGTCTTTTTGGCAACTACACAACAACACTCTAGTTTGGAGAGGTGCACCGACGGCGCACATTGAAAAGTTTCAGCCTGACACCCAGCCATGACTCATTCCTTGAGATGAAAGTAATCATTCAATTATCAGGGCTTAGTGGCTGATTAGAAGCTACAGATTACGAGCAAAAACCAGTTCAGTTGCTGGACCGGCCTGCGGATCGAAGGATTTCGGGGGGACTGAAACGAAAGAGTCCGCGTGGGCACGGACTCTTGGGTGGGCTATTGCGGCGGTTGTTATGCCGGATCGACCTGCAGCGCGACCCTTTCGCGACACGGGCATTCGTCCATGTAGCGGTGTGCTTCGACAAACTCGGCAAACGGGAAGACCCGAGTCTTGAGCGGCAGCAGAACGCGGTCGGCGGTCAGCTGATTGATGTCGCGCAAGGCACGTTGCAGTGCGACCTGGTCCTGGGTGATGCCCAGTTCCGGCTTGCCAGTGAAGTTGCCGATGCAGTGTACGAAGAACTGAATGTTCTTCTGGAACGCTGCGCAGGCCGGGAAAGGCGTCTGGTTGCCGCCTTGCAGGCCGTACAGCACCAGGCTGCCGCGAGGCGCCAACACATCGCCAAGCAACGACATCTGCGGACCGCCCAAACCATCGAATACCACATCCACGCCGCGGTTATCGGTGATCTTGTTGATTCGTATCAGCAGATCTTCTTCCTCGGTGACGATGACTTTCTCGGCACCCAGTGACAGCAGATACTCACGTTCCTCTGCTGACTTGGTCGCGGCGATCACTCGAACACCCAGGGCCTTGCCCAGTTGTACGAACGAAGGTCCGGCGCAATGACTGGCGTCGGTCACCAGGGCAAACTGCCCGGGTTTGACCCGTGCCAGATCCGCATAAGCGAAATAGGCAATCAACAACGGCGTGTAGTGCACGCTGGCTTCAATCGGGCTGAGCACATCCGGGTAGCGGGTCAGTGCCGAGCGCGGCAGAACGATCTGCTCGCCGTAGACCGGGTAATCGTTCGGGCTTTCGGCCGGGAAACTGGCAACCTTGTCACCGACGGCCAGGTCTTCCACGCCATCGCCGACGGCGGTGACGATACCGGCCATTTCATGACCAAGGCCTGAAGGCAGACGAGCGTGGGACGAGGCCAGGTTCTGGCGCCAAAGAATGTCATACCAGCTGATGCCGATCGCTTCGACGCGCACCTGCACTTCGCCCGGTGCAGGCAGAGCCGCCGCATGCTCTTCGCATTTGAGCACCTCGGCTGGACCAAACTTGTGAAAACGGATCGTGCGGGACATCGCAAACCTCGCCAATTGAACCTCTAATGCCTTGAACTCTAGCTGGGCTTTCAACCCAACACTATCTGTGGCTATTAATAGTCGACATGCCTGTCATTGATTCCGCGGCGGCGACAATATCGTGAAATGTCGTAGGAAACTGGAGCCGCCTTTGCAGGAAATCTGAATTACCCGGTGCAGAGTACCAGCCTTTCCCCGTAATATTCCTGCTGGCCATTGTTCTCATATGGCTGCCCACGTCAAGTTTGCTGACCCTGCCAGGACTCCAGATGAATCGTAATGACCTGCGTCGTGTCGACCTGAACCTGTTGATCGTTTTCGAAACATTGATGCACGAGCGAAGCGTGACCCGTGCTGCGGAAAAACTGTTCCTCGGCCAGCCAGCCATCAGTGCAGCGCTCTCGCGCCTGCGCGGCTTGTTCGATGACCCATTGTTTGTGCGTACCGGCCGCAGCATGGAGCCGTCCGCCAGGGCGGTAGAGATCTTCGCCCTGCTCTCGCCGGCACTGGATTCGATTTCCACCGCCGTCAGCCGTGCGGCCGAGTTCGATCCTGCCACAAGTACCGCCGTGTTCCGCATCGGCCTTTCGGACGACGTCGAGTTCGCCTTGCTGCCAATGCTGCTCAAGCGCCTGCGTGCCGAATCGCCGGGGATTGTGCTGGTGGTGCGCAGGGTCAACTACATCCTGATGCCGGGGTTGCTGGCATCCGGTGAGATATCCATCGGTGTCAGTTACACCACCGACCTGCCGGCCAACGCCAAGCGTAAAGTACTGCGCCGCAGCCAGCCGAAGCTGTTGCGCGCCGACACCGTGCCAGGGCCGTTGAGCCTGGATGATTACTGCGCTCGCCCCCATGCACTGGTGTCGTTCGCCGGCGACCTCAGCGGTTTTATAGATGAAGAACTGGAAAAGCTCGGGCGCAAACGTCATGTGGTGCTGGCCGTGCCGCAGTTCAACGGGTTGAGCACCCTGCTCTCGGGCACCGACATCGTGGCTACGGTGCCGGACTACACGGCCGATGCACTGACTGCCGCCGGCGGTGTGCGGGCCGAAGATCCGCCGTTGCCGGTGCGCAGTTTCGAGTTGCACATGGCCTGGCGCGGGTCGCAGGATAACGATCCGGGGGAGCGCTGGTTGCGGTCGCGGATTCAGATGTTCTTTGGAGACCCTGAGAGTCTTTGAAAGGGTTGCCAACGGCCAATTTTTGAATGACCTATGTATGTCGCTACCCTGCCCCTCGCAACACCGCAATATCTCGTTTGGGCGGTATTCCAAACAGACGGCTGTATTCGCGGCTGAACTGCGATGGACTTTCATGGCCGACCTTGAAAGCCGCGCTGGATACATCCTGATGCTCGTTGAGCATTAAACGCCTCGCCTCGTTTAGCCGTAGCCATTTCTGGTACTGCAACGGGCTCATCGCGGTGAGCTGGCGGAGATGGTGGTGGAAGGTCGGCGTGCTCATCTGCACCCGGGCGGCAAGGTCGTCAACGCGAAGGGCCGAGGTGTAATTCAACTCCAGCCAATCGATGGCTTTGACCCTCGTCGGCGCACCGGCATCGCGTTTGACTCGAGCGGCTAT
>NZ_JBFUIC010000224.1:0-7464 GCF_056402075.1 Pseudomonas sp. P4_C3 | reverse complement strand
AGGCTGCGTTGCAGGCCTTGGAAAGGGAACAACCATTCCCAGCGGCCTGCGCCTTGCCTGGCCCGCTTTAAGGCAACAACGCGACGGGAAAACTAATTGAGAACGCCCCCTAGCATCCCGAAAAACCGGAGGGGGCCATGCGACAGATCATCAGCAAGGAACCATGGTGGGCCAGACCGCCCGAGCCCGGCCAGGATGAACTCAAGCTGGAATGGGGCTGGCTGGTGCATTACAGCGAAGGCGAGCCGCGCTTCGAGTTCATCCGCGAGCGGCCGACGGACGACGAGATCCGCCAGCGCAAGAGTTGCAGGATCACCCCGACGCCGGAGTGATCCCGCGGCCGGCGTCAGACTTTGAGGAGCACTTCAAACCCGCCATACACGAGGCGCTGACCGTCAAACGGCATCGGATTGACGTTTGGCTGCATGCGCGGGTCCTGCATCATCTTGTCCATCCCGGCATTGCGGGTGGCCTTGTCCGGCCAGATGATCCAGCCAAAAGCCACGGTTTCGCCGTCCTTGAGTTTCACCGCCATCGGGAACGAGGTGACCTTGCCTTGCGGCACGTCTTCGCCCCAGCATTCGACCACGCTCAAGGCACCGTTTTCCTTGAAGATCGAGGCGGCGATTTCGGCGTGTTTGATGTATTGCTCACGGTTGGCGGTGGGTACGGCAGCGATAAAACCATCGACGTAAGACATGCGTTTTTCTCCTTCGGTCATGGGGTGTGCTGCTGGGTAGTCGATTGCGCTGGCGTCCGATCGACAGTGCCGGTGCTCAAACCGACCGGCGGTGCAGTGCGTTCCGCCAGGCTGCCTTCGATCTGCGCCGCCATGTAAAGCGTGCAGGCCATGACGCCGCTGGTCGGGCTCTGCACCAGTTTGGTCCAGGCCTTGTCGAAGGTATTGCCCAGGCTACGGCGAATCAGCGCCTCGCTATCGGGCCGGTCAAAGGCCTGGATGAATGCGCGAATGCCAGCCACCCCTAGCGTGATCAAGCCACCGGCCAGTTTCCCGGTCGCTGCGGCCACGGCGCTGGCGGCCCCGCGCGGGGCCATTTCGGCTTCCATCCGCCGGCTGGCGCGCCTGGCCACCGGCGCCATCGCGGTGTCGGTCGAGCCCACCCCCTTGTCGCCACCGGCCTTATGGACTTTGTCGATCAGCGCGGCGAAGGCCGGCAAGGAGTTCAGCGGTTCGGTGTGCACGACCTGGTACAACGAGGCGTCCCTCGTCGGCGGAGGCCCAAGGGCGATGGCCGGGACTTTCTGGATGCGCCCGTTGAGCTGGGCCATCGGCACGCCGTGGCGGTTGGAGATTTTCTGCAGTTCTTCCTTGAGGATGTCGACATAGAACGCCGCTGCCAGGCCGAGAATCGCATCGGGATCGATTTCCACGGCCGCCGGGGCCAGGACCTTATCCTGATAGGCTTCAAGCAGGTACGCCGCCAGGCGTTTTTCCACGGCGTCCTGCTCACCCTTGGCGCTGATGGTGTACCAGCTGACCTTCATCGACAGCCATTCCTGGGTCCAGTAACTGCTGAACCACGGAATGAAATTCTGTTCGGTCAATTCATAGACCCGTGTGCGCCAGTAATCCATGGCGCCGCGGGCGTAGATTTTGCTCTGCTCGGTGGCCGCCTGCGACGCGATGACGATCTCCCGGTCCACTTGTTGCCAGGTGCTGGCAGGAACGATTACCGGTGCCACTTCCACCGGCGCGCGCACAGATGTGGCACACCCCGCCAACACCACCAGCACGGCAATGATCAGCGAACGCAGGTTCAAGATGGCGGCTTCCTGAAGTTGGCACCGGGCGAAATGCCCGACACGCAAAACTTTCGGTTTAAGTATAGGTGGCGATGTCCCGGAGCCCGCGAAAGGGCCCGCATCAACAGCGAAAAAACCGCCATCACTTGCATCGATAATCACCATCGCCGCGATTGCCTTCCGTTTGATGGCCGTCAGCGTAGGATCGATCCCAAGCCAACACGAAACCCCGAATCGGAGGGGGACATCATGCTGATCCATCTGCTGACCTGCCTGGCTCTGACGGCTTTCACATTGTGCGTATTTTCCTGGTACGTCCTGAGCGAGGAGCAAACATCATGATTCACACCGTCACCCTCGCCGTGCGTTTTCCGGTGTTCGGCAACAATTTCTACGCGCAGAAATTCGAGTCGCGTAAAGAGTTGACTCTGCTGTTCGACGAGAAGTTCGAGGCATTGCTGATCCCGGCAGCCGATCATCACTTCAGCAACGAAGTGGTCGGATTCAATGATCAGTTCCGTTTTTTGAATGACGTGCTGGTCGAGCATCTGCTGGATATCGAGCTGGTAAAAGGCTCGACCCGTTCGTTCGGGTTCTGACAGCGACCGCCGGTCGCCTGGGCTCACAACGTTCGCTGGCTATTGCCAATCCCCTTGGCAATATCGATCCCCCAATCCATCGCCGCTTCCATGTCCAGCATGTGCGGCCGTGGGTCGTGGTTTTCATCGATGGCCGAGCCGTCCGGCCGATAGACACCGATGAACATGCCCAACGAACCGTCCTTCAATATCTCGGCCTTGACCTTGATGTTGCATCCGTTCGATAGCGTTTCCTTGTGTTCCATATGGCGCTCGGTCATGACTGCATTGCTCCCCTGACTGAATTCAAACCCTACTGGCCATGCTAGCTCAGCCCTCCGAAATGCGCCGATTGGCAGGACCGGAGGCTTGCCCTGACAGCGGCGCAATGCCACCTATACTGAAGTCCACCTCCCCCCCAGGGGATCTGCACGTCCAACAATAAAAAGCAGAGGTGGAACATGGTCTGGCAGCAAGTCTACGATCCGTTCGGTAACCCGGTGCTTTCAACGCTCATGGCGGCTGTGCCGGTGGTGGTGATGCTGGCGTCCCTCGCGTTTTTCCATGTCAAGGCACACCTGGCGGCGTTGCTCGCCCTGACCTCGGCCTTGCTGATCGCGATCTTCGCCTTCGGCATGCCGGCGAACATGGCGGGGTCGGCTGCGCTGTTCGGTGCAGCCAACGGTCTGCTGCCGATTGGCTGGATTGTGTTGAACATCATCTTCCTGCACCGCCTGACCACCGAGAACGGTTCGTTCAAAGTGTTGCAAGACTCCCTGGCGCGCATCACCGATGACCGACGCCTGCAATTGCTCCTGATCGCTTTCTGCTTCGGTGCGTTTTTCGAAGGCGCGGCCGGTTTCGGTACGCCGGTGGCGGTGACCGGGGCGATTCTGATCGGGCTGGGCTTTTCGCCGCTTGCCGCTTCGGGGCTGGCGCTGATCGCCAACACTGCCCCCGTGGCGTTCGGTGCCCTCGGCACGCCGATCATCACCCTGGCCAAGGTCACCGGGCTGGATGAAATGGAGCTGTCGATGATGGTCGGCCGACAGTTGCCCTTTTTCTCGGTGCTGGTGCCGTTCTGGCTGATCTGGGCCTTTGCCGGCTGGCGCAAGWTGCTGGAAATCTGGCCGGCGATCCTGGTGGCCGGKGTCAGTTTTGCCGTGCCGCAGTTCCTGGTTTCCAACTATCACGGGCCGATGCTGGTGGATGTGATCGCCGCGCTGATTTCCATGGCCTGCCTGACCGGCTTTCTCAGGGTGTGGAAACCGGCCACCGTGCACACCTCCGCGGCGCTGTCCGGCCGGGTCGACAATTCGAAGATCGACGCCGAGCACGACGAGAAACCCGTACCCACTGCAACCTTCGCCAACGAAGCGAAGCCGGCAGTGATGCGCGCGTGGATGCCGTGGATCATCCTGACGATCTTCGTATTCATCTGGGGCACCCAGGGCTTCAAGAACACCTTCGACACCCGCCCTGCCATCGACCCGCAAACCAGTGCTGCCAAGCTCGATCCTCAAGGTAAACCGCTGCGCGAGGCGAACCCGCTGTTTGCGCCGGTCGTGACCTTCACCACCCTGCACTTGCAGGTCGAGAAAGTCCCGCCAGTGGTACCCGCGCCGAAAACCGAAGAGGCGGTGTACAAGTTCACCTGGTTCACCGCCACCGGCAGCGGCATTCTGCTGGCGGCGATTGTCGGCGGTTTGCTGATGGGTTACTCGATCCCGCAACTGATTCGCCAGTACCTGCGCACCCTGTGGGTGGTGCGTTACTCGCTGATCACCATTGCGGCGATGCTCGCGCTGGGCTTCCTCACGCGCTACTCGGGCCTGGATGCGACCATGGGCCTGGCCTTCGCCGCGACGGGCATCTTCTATCCGATGTTCGGTACCTTGCTCGGCTGGCTCGGCGTGGCGTTGACCGGTTCGGACACGGCGTCCAACGTACTGTTCGGCGGCTTGCAACGGGTGACGTCCGAGCAGTTGGGCATCAGCCCGGTGTTGATGGCCGCCGCCAACAGTTCCGGTGGGGTCATGGGCAAGATGGTCGACGCCCAGTCGATCGTGGTTGCCTCCACGGCCACCCGCTGGTACGGCCATGAAGGAGAAATCCTGCGCTACGTGTTCTTCCACTCGATTGTGCTGGCGATCCTGGTTGGCGGGCTGGTGTCGTTGCAGGCCTACGTCGCGCCGTTCAGCCATATGGTGGTGGGTGGGCACTGAATCGAATACACGCGTAATCCTGCTCAAACCTGATCACTGTGGGAGCGAGCTTGCTCCCACAGTGGACGGTGGTACGTCGAGCAGACAACGATCTCATGGACAGCGGAGCCTGACGGGCCAATGATGAAAGTCAGTGGCCTCCAGCGGGAGTCATGAATCGATGAACATTCTCTACGATGAGCGCGTTGACGGCGCCTTGCCCGACGTCGACAGACAGGCGCTGTTGCACGCCCTGAAAACCCGGTTGCCGAATCTGGAAATCCTGCATCAGCAGGAGGAACTCAGGCCCTACGAATGCGACGGACTGTCGGCCTATCGCACCACGCCGATGCTGGTGGTGTTGCCCCGATATATCGACGAAGTGCAAGGGGTGCTGCGCGTCTGCCATGAGCTGCACGTCCCCGTGGTGGCCCGTGGCGCGGGCACCGGTTTGTCCGGCGGGGCGCTGCCCCTGGAGAAAGGCGTGCTGCTGGTGATGGTGCGCTTCAACAACATCCTGAGCATCGACCCCGCCGCCCGTACCGCACGGGTTCAGCCCGGTGTGCGCAATCTGGCGATTTCCCAGGCGGCGGCACCGTTCGGCCTGTATTACGCGCCGGATCCGTCCTCGCAGATCGCTTGCTCCATCGGCGGTAACGTCGCGGAAAATGCCGGTGGCGTGCATTGCCTGAAGTACGGCCTGACGGTCCACAACGTGCTCAAGGTCGACATCCTTACCGTCGATGGCGAGCATTTGAGCCTGGGCTCCAATGCCCTCGACTCTCCCGGTTTCGACCTGCTGGCGCTGTTCACTGGCTCCGAAGGCCTGCTCGGGGTGATCACCGAAGTCACGGTCAAACTGCTGCCCAAACCGCAGACCGCCAAAGTGCTGCTGGCTGCGTTCGATTCCGTGGAAAAAGCCGGGCGCGCAGTCGGCGACATCATCGCCGCCGGCATCATCCCCGGTGGCCTGGAAATGATGGACAACCTGGCCATCCGCGCCGCCGAGGACTTCATCCACGCCGGTTATCCGGTGGACGCCCAGGCCATTCTGCTGTGCGAACTCGATGGCGTTGAAGCCGATGTCTGCGATGACTGCGACCGGGTGCGCCAGGTGCTGCAACAGGCCGGCGCCATCGAGTTGCGCCAGGCGAAAGACGAAGCCGAGCGCGTGCGTTTCTGGGCCGGGCGCAAGAATGCCTTCCCGGCGGTGGGCCGCCTCTCCCCGGACTACTACTGCATGGACGGCACCATCCCCCGTCGCGAACTGCCCGGCGTACTGCACGCCATCGCCGAACTCTCGAACGAATACGGCCTGCGGGTGGCCAACGTGTTCCATGCCGGCGACGGCAACATGCATCCGTTGATTCTGTTCGACGCCAATCAACCCGGTGAACTCGATCGCGCCGAAGCCCTGGGCGGCAGGATTCTGGAGTTGTGCGTGAAAGTCGGCGGCAGCATCACCGGTGAACACGGCGTGGGCCGCGAGAAGATCAACCAGATGTGCGCACAGTTCAACAGCGATGAACTGACCCTGTTCCATGCCATCAAGGCCGCCTTCGACCCGAGCGGCCTGCTCAACCCCGGCAAGAACATCCCGACCCTGCACCGCTGCGCCGAATTCGGTGCCATGCACATACATGGCGGTCAATTGCCCTTCCCTGAGCTGGAGCGTTTCTGATGCGCAGCCCTGAAGATTTCGATGACAGCCAGTCACTGCTGGAACAGGTCAATCAGGCGCTGGAAAACGCCACGCCGTTGCGCATCCAGGGTTCCAACAGCAAAGCCTTTCTCGGCCGCACCACGGCCGGGGAAATTCTCGACACCCGCTCGCACCGGGGCATCGTCAGTTACGACCCGACTGAACTGGTGATCACCGCCCGTTGCGGCACACCGTTGTCGCAACTGACGCAGGTGCTGGACGCCGCGCAACAGATGCTGCCCTGCGAACCGCCGGCCTTTGGCGACGGCGCCACCGTCGGCGGCATGATCGCCTGCGGGCTGTCCGGGCCACGACGCCCGTGGGTCGGTTCGGTGCGGGACTTCATTCTTGGCACGCGGGTGATCACAGGGCAAGGCAAGCTGTTGCGCTTCGGTGGCGAAGTGATGAAAAACGTCGCCGGCTACGACCTGTCACGCCTGATGGCCGGCAGTTATGGCTGCCTCGGGCTGATCTCCGAAGTTTCCCTCAAAGTGCTGCCCAAACCCCGGCAAGCCTTAAGCATCAGCCTGGAAATGGACCCTGAACGCGCCTTGCTGCGTCTGGCGGAATGGGGCCAGCAGCCGTTGCCGATCAGCGCGGCTTGTCACGACGGCTCACGCCTGCACCTGCGGCTTGAGGGCGGTGAAGGTTCGGTGGCAGCGGCCCACGAGCGCCTCGGAGGCGAACGGCTGGAGGCTTGCTGGTGGGACGATCTCAATGAACAGCGCTTGAGTTTCTTCGATGAAGACCAACCGCTTTGGCGCCTGTCCTTGCCGAACAACACGCCGCTCCTGTCGCTGCCGGGGCGTCAGTTGATCGACTGGGGGGGCGCCCAGCGCTGGCTGAAATCCGATGCCGAAGCAGCGTACATCCGCCAGGTCGTCGACGAGGTCGGCGGCCATGTCACCTGCTTCAGCCACGGCCTGACCGACAGCCCCTTCCATCCACTGCCCCCGGCGCTGATGCGTTATCACCGCAACCTCAAACAACAACTCGATCCACGGGGCATCTTCAACCCCGGACGCCTGTACGCGGAGCTTTGAACCATGCAGACGACCTTGAGTGAAAGCGCCAGYCATCTGCCCCGCGCCGCAGAAGCCGAAAGCATCCTGCGCACCTGCGTGCACTGCGGGTTCTGCAATGCCACGTGCCCGACCTATCAATTGCTCGGCGATGAACTGGACGGTCCACGGGGCCGTATCTACCTGATCAAGCA
>NZ_JBFUIC010000223.1:0-7480 GCF_056402075.1 Pseudomonas sp. P4_C3 | reverse complement strand
TCCCCATACCGACTCTGCCCAAGTGGTAAGTTCAAGGACTTGATCTTCTTCAATCAAGTCCGCCGCACGCCCTTGCGCTTCAAATCCTGCGGCACGTAACTCCTCAACCCGATCATGAATGCGAGCGCTGCTGCCTGTGATTATCAACTTAACGCCCAGGCTGCCCAGTCKCTTCGCAATCGCAATGCCAATGCCTCGTTCACTACCGGCTCCGCTGACAAGCGCTACCTGACCAGTCCAGTCCGCAATCATCGCGCTTGCTCCTATCGTCCGGGGTTAGCCCCTGAATCCATGGAAACTGAGGGGAAATAGATACTCAACATACAACTCACACCTGGCGCTGCAGGTGGATATCCGGGGATACAGGCGCTGATCCTGTTGGTAAGTACTGCATCCTCATGGAAGATCCAGGCTGAATCATAGACGCATTAGGCACGGAGGGACGCATACCTCCAGCAAGCATCGGAACCGACGATAGGCGATTGTTCGGAGCATGGCAGGAAACAGGCGGTGATTGGGTGCTAAATGCCCTCGCAGAGTGCTGATACCAGGCGTAGGATCGATACGATGACTGCTAATCACGCGTGGTTGGAAGGTAACTTCCAACCGATCTGCATTCACGCGCAAACGCAAGACATATACCGCCGCACTGTAAGGCCGCGCGCCCCTTCGCAGTACAAGGGCCGTGTTCTCACAACAACAAAAGCGAGGTGAAAGCATGTCTGGTAATCGTGGTGTCGTGTATCTCGGCGCAGGCAAGGTCGAGGTGCAGACCATCCCCTATCCGAAAATGGAAGACCCGCGCGGCAAGCGCATCGACCATGGCGTGATCCTGCGCGTGGTTTCGACCAATATCTGCGGCTCCGACCAGCATATGGTGCGTGGCCGGACCACGGCCCAGGTCGGGCTGGTACTTGGCCATGAGATCACCGGCGAGGTGATCGAGAGGGGCCGTGACGTGGAAAACGTGCAGATCGGTGACCTGGTCTCGGTGCCGTTCAATGTCGCCTGCGGCCGTTGTCGCAGTTGCAAGGAACAGCACACCGGCGTCTGCCTGACGGTCAACCCGGCGCGCCCCGGCGGTGCCTATGGCTATGTGGACATGGGCGACTGGGTTGGCGGCCAGGCCGAATACGTGCTGGTGCCGTATGCCGACTTCAACCTGCTGAAGCTGCCCGACCGCGACAAGGCCATGGAGAAAATCCGCGACCTGACCTGCCTCTCCGATATCCTGCCGACCGGCTACCACGGCGCGGTCACCGCCGGTGTCGGCCCTGGCAGCACGGTGTATATCGCCGGTGCCGGTCCGGTCGGACTGGCTGCTGCCGCCTCCGCCCGTCTGCTTGGTGCGGCGGTGGTGATCGTCGGCGACGTCAATCCGCTGCGTCTGGCGCATGCCAAGGCCCAGGGCTTCGAGATCGCCGACCTGACCCAGGACACTCCGCTGTACGAGCAAATCGCTAACCTGCTTGGTGAGCCGGAAGTCGATTGTGCGGTCGATGCGGTCGGCTTCGAAGCCCGTGGCCACGGCCATGACGGCGCGCAGCACGAGGCCCCGGCCGATGTGCTCAACGCGCTGATGGGCGTGGTGCGGGTCGCCGGCAATATCGGTATCCCCGGTCTGTATGTCACCGAAGACCCGGGCGCGGTCAACAAAGCCGCCAAGCATGGCAGCCTGAACATCCGTTTCGGCCTCGGCTGGGCCAAGTCCCACAGCTTCCACACCGGCCAGACCCCGACGATGAAGTACAACCGTCAGCTGATGCAGGCGATCATGTGGGACCGGATCAACATTGCCGAGGTCGTCGGCGTGCAGGTAATCAGCCTGGACGACGCGCCGCGCGGTTACCACGAGTTCGATGCCGGGGTGCCGAAAAAATTCGTCATGGATCCGCACAAGCTGTTTAGCGCCGCCTAAGGAGCAGGTTGGGAAAAGGGCAGCTTTGRGCTGCCCTTTTTATGGCCTTGCTCATCCAGGAAACCAACCACACATTGATTACTTCATACATTCAGGTACGTTCACACCTTTGCTTTAATCGCATACAGCCCCCCGATAATCACCAACGCTGCGCCGACAACCACCCAGGTATCAGGGCGCTCGGCAAAAACGATTACACCAACCAAAGTGGCGAACACCAGAAGCGCATAGTTGAAAGGCTGCAGGGTAGAAGCGGTCGCGTACTTCAGTGCTTGAATGAGGAGAATCTGAGCGACTACTCCCGTCAATGACAGGATCYCCATCAAGAAGCCCTGGACCGGAGTCGGAGAAACCCAGGCTGGCAGCCCCACAAATGTAATTGTCAGGGCACCCACACTTGCCATAAAAAGCATGTTCGTCGCAAAGGAATCGTGCTGGCTAATCCGGCGCGTCAGTACATTGAAGAATGCGAACCCTAAAGCAGACAGCAAGGGAATCACGGCCGCGAGTTCAAAGACGCCCGCGCCTGGTCGCAGGATGATCAGTGTGCCGGTGRACCCTATGGCAGCAGCGATCCAACGTCGTAGCCCGACAAACTCTCCTAGCAGGCCCCCCGCCAATGCCAAAGTCATCAGAGGGAATACCGCATAGAGAGCGTGCATTTCAGCCAAACCTAAATATCGTAACCCGACTGCAAACAGTACTATTTCACCAACGGCTAACAGGGCTCGAATGATTTGGAGCCAAGGGTGTTTACTGCATAAAGACTCCTTGACCCYACCTTGGTAGGCGGCATATCCGAAGGCAAAAACGACAAACACCCAGTAACGCACCATGACCAGTTGGGCAACCGGGAAGTCTTTGACAAGCACCTTGGTTATTCCGTCCTGGCTCGCAAAGATAAGCATTGAAAGCAGGCATAGGAAAATCCCGAGTTGAGGCCTTGCGACCCCAGGACTAACGGCAACGGTGGGCGCAGCATTTTCTGTTCGGTCGCACTTCAATCGCAACTCGGTCATGCCCTCCTCCTTAAAATTTTTGCGACAGCCCTTTTTTACTTCACCAACCGCGTTTCTCTCGAAGGCCGGTAACCAAAATACGAGCTGTAGCATTTGCTGAAATGGCTCGGTGAAACAAAGCCGCATGCGACCAGCACATCAACCTGAGACAGCTCTGTGTGCTGAAGCAAGCGCCGTGCTTCGGTAATGCGCAATTCCAGGTAATACCGTTGCGGCGTGGTACCCAGTTGCTCTTTGAACAAGCGCTCTATTTGTCGACGGGAACGTCCGGCATATACCGCCAGTTGGTCCATTTGCAACGGTTCTTCCAGGTTGGCGTCCATCAGTTTGACCACCTCTTTGAGGGGGGCGCTCAACGAGATGTTCTGTGTCGGTTTGATACGCCGATACCGCGACTCTTCGAAAGACAGAATGTCTTCGATGCCCTCGACAAGCGCCTTGCCATGCAGCCCTTTGATCCATTCGAGAGCCATATGATAAGCACCCGCCGGACTCGAAGCCGTGAGCCGGTCTCGATCCATGACAAATGCTTCACTGGTGACATGCGTGACTTTGGAAATTTCTGCGAGCGCAGGTCGGTGCTCGGGATGAATCGCACAACGATACCCTTCAAGTAAACCTGACACGCCCAAAAACCACGCCCCATTCCACAGCCCGGCCAGGGTGATACCCAGTTCCGATGCCGTTTTAAGGATGCTGATCAGCTCGTGATTGACTTTGAGTTCGGTGCGATAGCCGCCGCAGATGACCAGCAAATTAAGGTCTTTGAGTGCTGCGACGTCCAAACGCGCRTCCGGTCGAATGACCAGGCCAAGGTCGCTGGTGACCTCTCCGTCCTGCACCCCGAAGGTTCGTGAAGAGAACAACGTAGGCCGCAAAAGGTTGGCAGTGACAATCGTATCGAGCGCTTGCGTAAATGCAGGCAACGAGAAGTGTTCGAGCAGTAAAAATCCTGCCCGGGCATGAGCCGTCGGCTCGCTCCGAGTCTCTTCCAGATAGCGCAGGTTTTTACCTTTCATACACCCGCTGAAATCTCGTCGTTCGATCACTTTGCGCCTCGCTTTTTTTACACTGACAAATGCAGCCTTTGTGCAAACCAAGGTTGAATCTGCGTCTGCGAAGAATCAACCGCTGACGCCGTGACCAAACTGTTTTATGCGAGCTGGAACCCGTGAGCCAGAGGGTCTTTATCATCGACGAAAATGGTGTTGTGACCTATCACCTCAGCCCAGCCGCTGACACTTGGCTTCATTGCGTCGAAGGTTCCGACTTTTACCGACGCCTCAACCTTTCCTTCGTAGATCGTACCAATCAGACTTTCAAGTCGGTAAATGTCGCCGACATTCAGCCGCCCCTTTGCGAAGAGCTGAGCCATCCGGGCCGAGGTACCGGTACCACCGGGAGAACGATCAATAGCTTTATCACCGTAGAATACTGCACAGCGGCCATGCACGGTTCTACTGTGTGGTTTGTCACACCAGATAATGTGGTGAACACCACTGATTCTGCTGTTCTCAGGATGCACAGGGTCACATATGACCGAGAGCGCTGCACGCAGCTTCTGGCTCAACCCCACGATGTCAGCCGTCGTCTGCCCTTCGAATCCAGTCCAGCACTCCTGTGGTTCGACCACCGCATAGAAATTCCCGCCGTAGGCGATGTCCACCGTAAACGTACCAATACCCGGTACTTCCACCACCACATCGGCGCTGTGCAGGTAGCTGGCTACGTTGAACAAGCGAATCGACTCAACAAATTCGCCGCCCATGGTGTATTCGACATCGACCCGTCCTGCCGGTGTTTCAATGGCGAGTTTTCCCGGCTCACGAGGTGTCACCAAGCCCTCTTCAATGACCACGGTCGATAATCCGATGGTGCCCGCTCCACACATCGGCAGGCAGCCGCTGACTTCGATAAACAACGCACCGAAGTCGCAGTCGTCACGTACCGATGGATAGATGATGACGCCGGACATGATGTCGTGCCCCCGGGGCTCGAACATCAATGCGGTGCGTACCCAGTCGTGGTCACGCACGAAAATATCGCGACGCTCCGCCATCGATACGGAGGGCAGCAGCGGTGCTCCGCCCGCTACAACCCGAACCGGGTTGCCGCACGCGTGCGAATCAATGCAAAAAAAGCTGCGTCTCATACTGATGCCCTTTCAAAGGAGTTTGCTGGGGGAGTGACGCTGCAACGCGCCCCGTGACAGTCGATCCAACAGCAGCGCAATAGCGACAATGGCCAGGCCCGCTCGAAGGCCCAAGCCCATCTCCATCCTGGAGAGGCCACGGGTAACTTCAGCCCCCAGACCGCCCGCCCCCACCAAACCAGCCAGCACCACCAWCGCCAAGGACATGAGGATGCATTGGTTCAGGCCTACCAACAGCGTGGGTCCGGCTGTCGGCAGTTCAATTTTGAACAGAATGTCTTTAGGTGAAGCACCGGACGCCTGGCCCAACTCAAGGAGATCCTTGGGCAGCTGCTTGAAGGCCAGAGTCGTCAATCTGAGCATCGGCGGGATGCCGTAAACAATCGTTGCGATGATCGCGGGCACCCGTCCCAAGCTGAACAGCATCACTGCGGGGATCAGGTATACCCAGGGCGGCACCGTTTGCATGATGTTCAGAATCGGCAGCAACGCTTCATCTACACGCTTCACCCGGGCGGCCAGAACCCCCAGCGGGAAAGCAATGGCAACAGAGATCAGGACCGACACGCTGACGAGCGCGATCGTCTGGATGGACGCGACCCAAAGGCCAGCGAACAAACAGAAAGCCAACATCAGCGCAGCGAAAACAGCGACTCGCTTATTGGCAAAAAAGAAGGCCGCGACAACGACAATACCGATGAATAAATACGGATGGGGAGCAAGCAGCGTTCCCTCCACTGCACCGAGTACCCCCTCAACGACCTGACTGATCCCTTTGAACAAGCCATGTAAATTCGTGTTCAGCCAGTCAACGGCAGGAGCCAGGTAATCGCCTGGAGAAAATTGAATGTGCGTTGTCATTGGGAAGCCCTCACCCGCGCCTGTGCAGCACTCTGCGCCAGACGATCCAGGATCATGGTCAGGATAACGATAGCGATGGCCGCATTGATCGACTTGGCGATATCCAACGTACGGATGGAACCGTAAATCGCCTCGCCCAAACCGCCCGAACCCACAATGCCGGCGATGACGACCATACCAAACGCCATCATCAGACTTTGGTTGACACCGGCCATGATGCTGGGCATGGCGAACGGTAAGCGGATCTTGAAAAACATCTGCATTCCAGTCACGCCGCTGGCATCTCCCAACTCGATGAACTCCTTGGGTGTCATGCGAATACCCAGGGAGGTCAGTCGTAGCGCAGGGGGAAGCGCAACGATAAAAGTCGCCAACAGCGCCGTGGCAGGGCCGTAGCCGAGCAGTGCAATGGCCGGTAGCAGGTAGATGTAGGGCGGCATCGTTTGGATCAAATCCAGACAAGGATCAACCACACGATCAAAGGCCGGCGCCAGACCGGCAATGACCCCCAGTGGAATGGCGACGACCAGTGCCAGGACAGTCGCTGTGAGCACCAGGGCAAGCGTGCTGACTGTCTCTGGCCACAAGCCGATGACGTCGCAAAACAACAAGGCCAAACCTGTGAGAGTCGCAAAGCGAACGCCAGCCAGACGCCAGCCAATCAACGCCATGACAATCGCTACGGCGTAGTGCGGTGGATAGGCGATACACCACAGCACGCCTTCGTAGATGCCCTTCAGCACCGCATTGACGGCATCGAACACGAACTCGCCATTATCCGAAAGCCATTCCAGTCCTGCATCAATGGAGGTATCAAACTGACTGGAAAAATCCGGCGTGCTCATGCGGACGCCTCCATCGCATTGGCAGTTGCTACGGACGCAGACTCGTTGGGAATACCTTGAACGCCACGCAGCAGATCACGAGGCGTAATGATCCCCACCACTGTTCCGTTATCGACGACGGCAAGCGCGTCGCGCACGGACTTCATCGTCAAACCGATGAGTTCATCGATATCGGCGTCAAGCGAGGTTTTGGTGAGCCTGGAAATGTCGCAAGTCGGATGTGCTGCCTTGTAGGCCTGGACAGACGTCATGACCGAGTGAGCCTTGACCAGATGCAATCGGGAAATGCCGGCGACGAATTCCGCCACGTAGTCGTCAGCCGGGTTGAGCACGATTTCCTCGGCGGTGCCAACCTGAATGATGGCGCCATCTTTCATGATCGCAATGCGGTCACCGATGCGGATGGCCTCGTCCAGGTCGTGTGTAATAAACACCGCGGACTTGCCCAGCTCCTTGGTCAGCTGGCGGAACTCATCCTGCAACTGTCGGCGAATCAGCGGATCAAGCGCGCTGAACGGCTCATCCATCAAAATCACTTCTGGGTCAGCTGTGAGTGCACGCGCCAGTCCGACCCGTTGCTGCATACCCCCGGACAGCTCGCTTGGATAGCGTGAAGTCCACTCGCTCAATCCAACCTTCGCCAGCGCCAGCTCGGCCACTTTGTAACGCTCGGCCTTGCCAACAC
>NZ_JBFUIC010000222.1:0-7532 GCF_056402075.1 Pseudomonas sp. P4_C3 | reverse complement strand
GGGCGAACACCGAGCGCTCGCCGAGCAACCGGTAGTGGTCGTAGAYGTCCAGGTAACCCTTGCGCTCCGGGAACAGCGCCTTGACCCACTCGAYTTCCTTGAGGTTTTCGCTGATGTGRGTCTGCATGTACAGATCCGGGTAYTCGSTSAGCAACTGGCCGGCSAGAGTCAGCTGTTCCGGGGTGCTGGTCGGTGCGAAGCGTGGCGTCACTGCATAGTGCAGGCGACCCTTGCCGTGCCAGCGCTCGATCAGCGCCTTGCTTTCGACGTAGCTGGATTCGGCGGTGTCGGTCAGGTAGTCCGGGGCGTTGCGGTCCATCATCACCTTGCCGGCGATCATCCGCAGGTCCAGTTGCTCGGCGGCTTCGAAGAACGAGTTCACCGATTGCGGGTGCACGCTTCCGAATACGAGCGCAGTGGTGGTGCCGTTGCGCAGCAGTTCCTTGATGAAAATGTCCGCGACTTCATCGGCATGGGCCTTGTTGGCGAACTGGCTTTCGCACGGGAAGGTGTAGGTGTTGAGCCAGTCCAGCAATTGCTCGCCGTAGGCGCCGACCATGCCGGTTTGCGGTAGGTGGATATGGGTGTCGATGAAGCCGGGAGTGATCAGTGCGTCCTGATAGTGGGTGATTTCGACGTCAGCCGGCAGRGTCGGCAGCAATTCGCTGGCGTGGCCGAGGGCGCTGATCTGCCCGTTATCCACAACCAGCAAGCCGTCTTCGAAATACTCGTAGGAGGCTTCGATACCAACGATGGCGGGGTCGGCGATGCTGTGCAGGATGGCGGCGCGGTAAGCTTTGCGAGTCAGTGGCATGGGGATTCTCAATTGGAGGCTTGGCTGCGGCGTGACGCAGGCAGCAGTTTGGCAATCGATCCGGCGCTGGCGGTGTGCTGCCCGAAGTTCGCGTTATAGGTGGCGATGATTTCACCGGCGATGGAGATGGCGATTTCCACAGGCAACTTGCCTTTGACTTCGCCGATGCCCATCGGGCAGCGCATGCGTTGCACGACGCTGTTGTCGAAACCGCGGTCGCGCAGGCGATGTTCGAACTTCACCCGTTTGGTCTTCGAACCGATCAGGCCGAAGTAGGCGAAGTCGTTGCGCTTGAGGATCGCAGCGGTCAGTTCGAGGTCGAGTTGATGGTTGTGGGTCATCACGATGCAGTAGCTGCCGGCGGGCAGGTCATCGATTTCATCCACCGGTTCTTCGCTGACGATCTTGCGCACACCGTGGGGGATATGCTCGGGGAATTCCTCCTCCCGCGAGTCGATCCAGCGCACCCGGCAAGGCAGACTGGCCAGCAGCGGAACGAGGGCGCGGCCGACGTGGCCAGCACCGAACACGGCGATCTGCGCTTGAACCTGGCCCATCGGTTCGAACAGCAAAACGGTTGCACCACCGCAGCACTGGCCGAGGCTGGCACCGAGGCTGAAGCGCTCCAGATGCGTGTCCTGCTTGCCACTGGCGAGCATCTCGCGGGCGATCTTCATGGCCTTGTATTCCAGGTGCCCGCCACCGATGGTGTCGAAGCTCTGGTTCGCGCTGATGACCATCTTCGAGCCAGCGTTGCGCGGCGTCGAGCCGAGCTCTTCGATGATGGTCACCAGCACGCAGGGCTCACCCCGGTTTTGCAGGTCGGCGAGGGCGTCGATCCAGTTGTACATGTTCACCTCGACATCTGTGTGTCTGTTAGTCCGCCATCGCGAGCAAGCTCGCTCCCACATTGGATTTGTACAGGTCCAACAGTCAGCACATAACCCTGTGGGAGCGAGCTTGCTCGCGATAGCCGCACCTCGGTCTTAGAGCGAAGCCAACTCGGTCTGGGCTTCGACAGCCTTCGCTGCCTTCAGCTGGCGCATCTGCTCACAACCCCACAACACCCGCTCCGGAGTCGCCGGTGCGTCGATTTTCGGTTGATGCTTGTAATCGCCCAGGCTCGCCACGGCGTCCTTGATCGCACACCAGGAGGCAATGCCGAGCATGAACGGCGGCTCGCCCACGGCCTTGGAATGGAACACTGTGTCTTCCGGGTTCTTGCGGTTTTCCACCAGCTTGACGCGCAGGTCCAGCGGCATGTCCGCCGCGGTCGGGATCTTGTAGCTGGCCGGGCCGTTGGTCATCAGCTTGCCCTTGTTGTTCCACACCAGCTCTTCCATGGTCAGCCAGCCCATGCCCTGGATGAATCCGCCCTCGACCTGACCGATGTCGATGGCCGGGTTAAGCGAGGCGCCGACGTCGTGGAGGATGTCGGTGCGCAGCATCCTGTATTCGCCGGTCAGGGTGTCGACCAGCACTTCGCAGCAGGCGGCGCCAAAGGCGAAGTAGTAGAACGGACGACCACGGGCCTGGCTGCGGTCGTAGTAGATTTTCGGGGTCTTGTAGAAACCGGTGCTCGACAGCGACACCTGGGCGAAATACGCCTGCTGAATCAGTGCTTCGAAGGTCAGGATGTGATCGCGGACCCGCACGTGGCCGTTGTGGAATACCACGTCTTCTTCGCTGACCTTGTATTGGCGCGCGGCGAATTCCACCAGGCGTTTCTTGATGGTTTCAGCCGCGTTCTGTGCAGCCTTGCCGTTTAGGTCGGCACCACTGGAAGCGGCGGTCGGCGAGGTGTTCGGCACCTTGTCGGTGTTGGTCGCGGTGATCTGTACGCGGTCCATTTCCACCTGGAACACTTCGGCCACGACCTGCGCGACCTTGGTGTTCAGGCCCTGGCCCATTTCGGTGCCGCCATGGTTGAGGTGGATGCTGCCGTCGGTGTAGACGTGCACCAAGGCACCTGCCTGGTTGAGGAAACTCGCGGTGAAGGAAATACCGAATTTCACCGGGGTCAGCGCCAGGCCTTTTTTCAGGATCGGGCTGTTGGCGTTGTAGCGACGGATCGCTTCGCGACGCTCCGCGTACTGGCTGCTTTCTTCAAGTTCCGCGGTCATCTCTTCGAGCATGTTGTGCTCGACGGTCTGGTAGTAATGGGTGACGTTGCGCTCGGTCTTGCCGTAGTAGTTGGCCTTGCGCACTGCCAACGGATCAAGGGCCAGATGGCGGGAAATGGCGTCCATCACTTCTTCGATGGCGACCATGCCTTGCGGGCCGCCGAAACCACGGTAGGCGGTGTTCGACGCGGTGTTGGTCTTGCAGCGGTGACCGTTGATGGTCGCATCGCCCAGGTAGTACGAGTTGTCCGAGTGGAACATCGCCCGGTCGACGATCGACGCCGACAGGTCAGGCGAGCAACCGCAGTTGCCGGCCAGTTCCAGGTTGATGCCGTGCAGGCGGCCGGTGCTGTCGAAGCCGACGTCGTACTCGACATAGAACGGGTGACGCTTGCCGGTCATCAGCATGTCTTCGACCCGCGGCAGGCGCATCTTGGTCGGCTGGCCGGTGAGGTGAGCAATCACCGCGCACAGGCACGCCGGGCTCGCCGCCTGGGTTTCCTTGCCGCCGAAACCGCCGCCCATGCGGCGCATGTCGACGACGATCTTGTTCATCGACACGTCCAGCACTTCGGCCACCAGCTTCTGCACTTCGGTGGGGTTTTGCGTGGAGCAGTAGACGATCATGCCGCCGTCTTCGGTCGGCATCACCGAAGAGATCTGGGTTTCCAGGTAGAAGTGTTCCTGGCCGCCGATGTGCAAGGTGCCCTGGATGCGGTGCTCGGCGGTGGCCAGCGCCGTGGCTGAATCGCCGCGTTTGTGGGTATGGCTGTCGAGTACGAAGTGGCGTTTGCGCAGGGCTTCGACCACGTCCAGCACAGGTTCCAGGTCTTCGTATTCGATGATCGCGGCCATGGCCGCCTTGCGCGCGGTTTCCAGGTCTTTCGCTGCCACGGCGATCACCGGTTGACCGACGAATTGCACGGTGTCGATGGCCAGCAGAGGATCGCCCGGCAGCAACGGACCGATGTCCTTCAGGCCTGGCACGTCTTTGTGGGTGATGGCGATGCGCACGCCTTCGAAGGCGTAGCAGGGGGCGGTGTCGATACTGATGATCCGGGCGTGGGCGCGGTCCGACATGCGCGCATAAACGTGCAACTGGTTCGGAAACTCCAGGCGATCGTCGATGTACTGCGCTTCGCCAGCCACATGCTTGGCGGCGCTGTCGTGCTTGACGCTGCGGCCGACACCGGTGGTCAGGTCCTTGGCGAACAGTTCAGCCAGTTCGGCTTGGGTCTTCTCTACGGCGTGATGATTAGACATAAGCGGTCACCCGAGTCTCGATGTGCGGTGTTTGCAGTTCAATGAAGTATTTGCGCAGCAGGTTCTGCGCGCTGAGCAGGCGGTATTCCTTGCTGGCGCGGAAGTCCGAGAGCGGCGTGAAGTCTTCGCCCAAGGCAGCGCAGGCCCGCTCGATGGTGGCGTTGTTGAATGGCGCACCGAGYAACGCGGCTTCGCATGCAGCGGCGCGTTTCGGGATGGCGGCCATGCCGCCGAAGGCGACGCGGGCTTCAGCGACCACGCCGTTCTCCAGGCGAATGTTGAAGGCTGCACACACGGCAGAAATGTCGTCGTCCAGACGCTTGGAGATCTTGTAGGCGCGGAACAGTTTTTCGACGCTGGCGCGCGGCACGATGATCTTCTCGATGAACTCGCTTTCCTGGCGCGCAGTGACGCGGTAATCAATGAAGTAATCTTCCAGCGGCAGAGTGCGGCGAGTTTCGCCTTTGCACAGCACGATTTGCGCGCCGAGGGCGATCAGCAGGGGCGGCGAGTCACCAATCGGCGAAGCGTTGCCGATGTTGCCGCCCAGGGTGCCCTGGTTGCGAATCTGCAACGACGCGAAGCGGTGCAGTAATTCACCGAAGTCCGGGTACTCGGCGTTCAAGGCCTCGTAGCAATCGGAAAGGGCGGTGGCGGCGCCGATTTCCAGGCGATCGTCAAAACGTTCGATGCGCTTCATCTCGGCGACGTTGCCAACGTAGATCATCACCGGCAGGGTGCGGTGGAACTGCGTGACTTCCAGCGCCAGGTCGGTACCGCCGGCCAGCAGGCGGGCCTGTGGATAAGCGTCGTAGAGGTCGGCCAGGTCGGCCACGGTCAGCGGCACCAGGCAGCGTTTGTCGCCGCTGTTGAGTTCGCCGATATCGGTCGGGGCAATGGCTTTCAGGCGTGCGATGGTGTCGGCCTCACGGATGTCGAACTGGTCCGGCTGCTTGCCGCAGCAGGACTGCTCGGCGGCTTCCAGGATCGGCCGGTAGCCGGTGCAGCGGCACAGATTGCCGGCCAGTGCTTCGTGGGCCTTGGCATGATCCGGCGCATCGCTGTTCTTTTGCAGGGCAAACAGCGACATCACGAAGCCTGGGGTGCAGAAGCCGCATTGCGAGCCGTGGCACTCGACCATGGCTTTCTGCACGCTGTGCAGTTCACCTTTGTGCTTGAGGTCTTCAACGCTGATGAGCTGTTTGCCGTGCAGGGACGAAACGAACGTCAGGCACGAGTTGAGGCTGCGATAGCGAATGTGTTCGCGGCCGTCATCATCGGTCTGCAACTCGCCGACCACCACGGTGCAGGCGCCGCAGTCACCGCTGGCGCAGCCTTCTTTGGTGCCGGGTTTGCCCACATGGTCGCGCAGATAATTGAGCACGGTCAGGTTCGGGTCCAGGGCGTGCTCGCTACGGAGTTCCTGGTTTAGTAAAAACTGGATCACGGAAGGCCTCGCAGACTCATTATTGTTGTTAACCGATAGGAACTGAATTTAGCAGGTCTGACTTTTCGGTCAATGAATTTCTGACTTAAAGGTCAGGAAATTGCAATTTGTCGATTAACCACCTGTTCCTTAATTATTGTCGTTGGTTCGATAGCCTGCTTTTTTGCTTGAATCGTGCCAAAAACCACCGGGCGGGCACTCCGCCCTGATGCAGCAATTGCGCTACACTGCGCCGCTTGTACAGATCGAAGAGTTTGAAGGACAACCATGACGTTCAAGGCGCCGGACAGCCTCGCCGAGCAAATCGCTCACCACCTCGCCGAACGTATCATTCGCGGCGAAATGAAGCCCGGGGAGCGCATCCAGGAACAGAAAGTCACGCTGGCCCTCAATGTCAGCCGTGGTTCGGTTCGCGAGGCCTTGCTGATCCTCGAACGTCGGCACCTGATCGCGATCCTGCCGCGACGTGGCGCCCACGTTACCGAACTCACGCCGCACAAGGTGCAGAGCCTGTGCACATTGATGAGCGAGCTCTACATCCTGCTCGGTAACTCGGTGGCCAGTGGCTGGAAAATCCGGGCCGACATGGCGCCGTTCGTGCAGATCCAGCAGCGCCTGACTGCCAGCTACGAGCGTCAGGACATCCGCACCTTCGTCGACGACAGCTTCAATGTGATGCGCGCCGCGTATCCGTTCGCCAACAACCCGTACTTGCAGGAGACAGTCGAGAATCTGCAGCCGGCCATGAGCCGTGCGTATTTCCTCGCGCTGGACCAGCGCAAAGCGTCGATGAGCGAATTCCTCGAGCTGTTCGAACGCTTGCTCGCTGCCGTGCTGGCCCGTGACTTTCCGCAGATCCGCGAAGTGCTGACGGCTTATGCCCAGCGCAGTTGCGATCTGGTGGTTTCTGCCCTGACGGACGCCTGAGCGTGCGGCTCAAGTGCATCAAACTGGCGGGGTTCAAGTCCTTCGTCGACCCGACCACGGTGAACTTCCCCAGTAACATGGCGGCGGTGGTCGGGCCCAATGGCTGCGGCAAATCGAACATCATCGACGCCGTGCGCTGGGTGATGGGCGAGAGTTCGGCGAAGAACCTGCGCGGCGAGTCGATGACCGACGTCATCTTCAACGGCTCGACCAGCCGCAAACCGGTGAGCCAGGCGAGCATCGAACTGGTGTTCGATAACTCCGACGGCACATTGCTCGGTGAGTACGCCGCCTATGCGGAAATTTCCATTCGCCGCAAAGTGACCCGCGACAGCCAGACCACCTATTACCTCAACGGCACCAAATGCCGGCGCCGCGACATCACCGACATCTTCCTCGGCACCGGTCTTGGCCCGCGCAGCTACTCGATCATCGAGCAGGGGATGATCTCCAAGCTGATCGAGTCCAAGCCCGAAGACCTGCGTAACTTCATCGAAGAAGCCGCGGGCATCTCCAAGTACAAGGAGCGCCGGCGCGAGACGGAAAACCGCATTCGCCGCACCCACGAAAACCTGGAGCGCCTGACCGACCTGCGCGAAGAGCTTGAGCGTCAACTCGAACGCTTGCACCGCCAGGCCGAGGCGGCGAAGAAGTATCAGGAATACAAGGGCGAGGAACGTCAGCTCAAGGCCCAATTATCGGCCCTGCGCTGGCAGGCGCTGAACGATCAGGTCGGCCAGCGTGAAGCGATCATCGGCAACCAGGAAGTTTCTTTCGAAGCCCTGGTGGCCGAACAGCGCAATGCCGACGCAAGCATCGAGCGCCTGCGTGACGGCCACCACGACCTGTCGGAACGCTTCAACCTGGTGCAGGGGCGCTTCTACTCGGTCGGTGGTGACATCGCCCGGGTCGAGCAGAGCATCCAGCACGGTCAGCAGCGTTTGCGCCAGTTGCAGGA
>NZ_JBFUIC010000221.1:0-7534 GCF_056402075.1 Pseudomonas sp. P4_C3 | reverse complement strand
GCCCTGGCCCTGAACATCGACGACATGTGCTTCCCGACCTACCGCCAGCAAAGCATCCTGATGGCCCGCGACGTACCGTTGGTCGACCTGATCTGCCAACTGCTTTCCAACGAGCGCGATCCGCTCAAGGGACGTCAGTTGCCAATCATGTACTCGGTCAAGGAGTCCGGTTTCTTCACCATCTCCGGCAACCTCGCCACCCAGTTCGTGCAAGCCGTGGGCTGGGGCATGGCCTCGGCGATCAAGGGCGACACCAAAATCGCTTCGGCGTGGATCGGCGACGGCGCCACCGCCGAGTCGGACTTCCACACCGCCCTGACGTTCGCCCACGTGTACCGCGCACCGGTGATCCTCAACGTGGTCAACAACCAGTGGGCGATCTCCACCTTCCAGGCGATTGCCGGTGGTGAAGCGACCACCTTCGCCGGTCGTGGCGTCGGTTGCGGCATCGCCTCCCTGCGGGTCGATGGCAACGATTTCTACGCGGTCTACGCCGCCTCTGCCTGGGCCGCCGAACGTGCGCGCCGCGGCCTCGGCCCTACCATGATCGAATGGGTCACCTACCGCGCCGGCCCGCACTCGACCTCCGATGATCCGTCCAAATACCGTCCCGCCGATGACTGGAGCCACTTCCCGTTGGGTGATCCGATCGCGCGCCTCAAGCAGCACCTGATCAAGACCGGTCACTGGTCCGAAGAGGAACACGCCGCGGTCAGCGCCGAACTGGAGGCCCAAGTGATCGCTGCGCAGAAAGAAGCCGAGCAGTACGGCACCCTCGCCGGCGGCCAGATTCCGAGCGCCGCGACCATGTTCGAAGACGTCTACAAAGAGATGCCGGAGCACTTGAAGCGCCAGCGTCAAGAGTTGGGGATCTGACATGAACGATCACAACAACAATATCGAGCTGGAAACCGCCATGACCACGACCACCATGACCATGATCCAGGCCCTGCGCTCGGCCATGGATGTGATGCTTGAACGTGACGACAACGTCGTGGTCTTCGGCCAGGACGTGGGCTACTTCGGCGGCGTGTTCCGCTGCACCGAAGGCCTGCAAGCCAAGTACGGCACCTCCCGGGTGTTCGACGCGCCGATCTCTGAAAGCGGTATCGTCGGCACCGCCGTGGGCATGGGCGCCTACGGCCTGCGCCCGGTGGTGGAGATCCAGTTCGCCGACTACGTGTACCCGGCCTACGATCAGATCATTTCCGAAGCCGCGCGCCTGCGTTATCGCTCGGCTGGCGAATTCACCGCGCCGATGACCCTGCGCATGCCCTGTGGCGGCGGCATCTACGGCGGCCAGACCCATAGCCAGAGCATCGAGGCACTCTTCACTCAGGTATGCGGTCTGCGCACCGTCATGCCGTCCAACCCCTACGACGCCAAAGGCCTGCTGATTGCCTCCATCGAAAACGATGACCCGGTGATCTTCCTGGAGCCGAAACGACTGTACAACGGTCCTTTCGACGGCCACCACGAACGCCCGGTAACCCCGTGGTCGAAACACCCCGCCGCACAGGTTCCGGACGGTTACTACACCGTACCGCTGGACGTTGCCGCTATCGCCCGTCCGGGCAAGGACGTCACCGTACTGACCTACGGCACCACCGTCTACGTGTCGCAAGTGGCCGCTGAAGAAAGCGGCGTGGATGCCGAAGTCATCGACTTGCGCAGCCTGTGGCCGCTGGACCTCGAAACCATCACCAAATCGGTGAAGAAAACCGGGCGCTGCGTGATCGTTCACGAAGCCACCCGCACTTGCGGCTTCGGCGCCGAACTGACGGCGCTGGTGCAAGAGCACTGCTTCCACCACCTGGAAGCGCCGATCGAACGCGTCACCGGTTGGGACACTCCCTACCCGCACGCGCAAGAGTGGGCGTATTTCCCAGGCCCGTCCCGAGTGGGCGCGGCGTTGAAACGGGTCATGGAGGTCTGAATGGGCACGCACGTTATTAAAATGCCGGACATTGGTGAAGGCATTGCAGAAGTTGAATTGTCGGTATGGCACGTCAAGGTCGGCGACATGGTCGTCGAAGATCAGGTACTGGCCGATGTCATGACCGATAAGGCGATGGTCGATATCCCGTCGCCGGTGCATGGCAAGGTCATTGCCCTCGGTGGCCAGCCGGGTGAAGTCATGGCGGTCGGCAGCGTGCTGATCAGCATTGAAGTCGAAGGCGCGGGCAACGTTAAGGAGTCGGCGCAACCRGCACCTGTTAAAGAAGCGCCTGTGGCCGCAGCCAAAGTAGAAACCGTGGTTGAAAGCAAACCGGCCGCTGCCCCAGCGCCGAAAGCTGCCGTTTGCCAGGGCCCGATGGTTGCTCGCGAGGCCGATGAGCGTCCGCTGGCCTCCCCGGCCGTGCGCAAGCATGCGCTGGACCTCGGTATTCAGCTGCGTCTGGTCCGAGGCACCGGCCCTGCCGGCCGTGTACTGCACGAAGATCTCGACGCCTACCTGGCTCAGGGTCAGTCGACCGCCTCGGCACCGGTGGCGGCTGCTTACGCCCAACGTACCGATGAACAGCAGATCCCGGTGATCGGCATGCGCCGCAAGATCGCCCAGCGCATGCAGGACGCCACCCAGCGTGCCGCCCACTTCAGTTATGTCGAAGAAATCGACGTCACGGCTGTGGAAGAGTTGCGCGCGCACCTCAACGAAAAACACGGCGCCACCCGCGGCAAGCTGACCTTGCTGCCATTCCTGGTCCGCGCCATGGTCGTCGCCCTGCGCGACTTCCCGCAGATGAACGCCCGTTACGACGACGAAGCCCAGGTCATTACCCGCCTCGGCGCGGTACATGTCGGCGTCGCGACCCAGAGCGATGTCGGCCTGATGGTGCCGGTGGTGCGTCACGCCGAAGCCCGCAGCCTGTGGGACAGCGCAGCGGAAATCGCTCGCCTGGCCAACGCCGCACGCAACGGCAAGGCCAGCCGCGACGAGTTGTCCGGTTCGACCATCACCCTGACCAGCCTTGGCGCCTTGGGCGGCATCGTCAGCACGCCGGTGCTGAACCTGCCGGAAGTGGCGATTGTCGGCGTGAACAAGATCGTCGAACGGCCAATGGTGATCAAAGGCCAGATCGTGATCCGCAAGATGATGAACCTCTCCAGCTCCTTCGATCACCGCGTGGTCGACGGCATGGACGCGGCGCTCTTCATCCAGGCCATTCGCGGCTTGCTCGAACAACCCGCCACTCTGTTTGTGGAGTAACGAATGCAGACTTTGAACACCACGCTGCTGATCATCGGCGGCGGCCCCGGCGGTTACGTAACAGCGATCCGTGCCGGCCAGCTGGGCATTCCGACCATTCTGGTGGAAGGCCAATCCCTGGGCGGCACCTGCCTGAACATCGGCTGCATTCCGTCCAAGGCACTGATTCATGTCGCCGAGCAGTTCCACCAGACCCGGCACCACAACCAGCACTCGGCGCTGGGCATCAGCGTCTCGGCGCCGACCCTGGACATCACCAAGAGCGTCGAGTGGAAGGACGGCATCGTCGATCGCCTGACCACTGGCGTTGCGGCGCTGCTGAAAAAGAACAAGGTCCAGGTTGTTCAAGGCTGGGCCAAGGTCATCGACGGCAAGACCGTTGAAGTCGGCGACACGCGTATCCAGTGCGAGCACCTGGTGCTGGCCACCGGTTCAAAAAGCGTGAACCTGCCGATGCTGCCGATTGGCGGGCCGATCATCTCGTCCACCGAAGCCCTGGCGCCGACCTCCGTGCCCAAGCGCTTGATCGTGGTCGGCGGCGGTTACATCGGTCTGGAGCTGGGCATTGCCTATCGCAAGCTCGGCGCCGAAGTCAGCGTGGTGGAAGCGCAGGAGCGCATCCTGCCGGCCTACGACGCCGAACTGACTCAACCGGTGCACGACGAACTGAAAAAACTCGGCGTAAAGCTTTACTTGAAACATAGCGTTCAAGGTTTTGATTCTTCTAACAATACCTTGCAAGTACTGGAACCAGGCGGCGAGACCCTGAACCTGGAAACCGATCAGGTGCTGGTGGCCGTCGGTCGCAAGCCGAACACCCAGGGCTGGAACCTCGAAGCGCTGAACCTGGACATGAACGGTTCGTCGATCAAGATCGACCACCGCTGCCAGACCAGCATGCGCAACGTGTATGCCATCGGTGACCTGAGCGGCGAACCGATGCTCGCGCACCGGGCCATGGCCCAGGGCGAGATGGTCGCCGAGCTGATCAGCGGCAAGACCCGCGAGTTCAACCCGACCGCCATCGCCGCCGTGTGCTTCACCGACCCGGAACTGGTGGTAGTCGGCAAGACCCCGGACGAAGCCAAGGCCGCAGGCCTGGACTGCATCGTGTCGAACTTCCCGTTCGCCGCCAATGGCCGGGCCATGACGCTGGAGTCGAAAAGCGGCTTCGTGCGCGTGGTCGCCCGTCGCGACAATCATGTGATTGTCGGCTGGCAGGCGGTGGGCGTCGGCGTGTCCGAATTGTCCACGGCGTTTGCGCAAAGCCTGGAGATGGGCGCGCGGCTGGAAGACATCGGCGGCACCATCCATGCCCATCCGACGCTGGGTGAGGCGGTGCAGGAAGCGGCGTTACGGGCCCTTGGGCACGCATTGCACCTCTAGCCCGAACCTGTAGGAGCGACGGTGCGACGATTCGACTCGCTCGCGAAAAACTCAGGACAACGCGGTCACTCAGACGAGGCGCGTTATCGTTGACGTCCATCGCGAGCAAGCTCGCTCCTACAAGGAATGCAATCCGGGCTGCGAAATGGGCCCGGAATGAAGTATTGTTGTCCCCATCCAAAAAACGTCAGAAGCCTTGAACCGTTTCGGCGGTTGTTAAGAGATAGAGGGTGTCATGGGTAACGAAAGCATTAATTGGGACAAGCTGGGTTTTGACTACATCAAGACCGACAAGCGCTATCTGTCGTACTTTCGCAATGGCGAGTGGGACAAGGGCACCCTGACCGAAGATAACGTGCTGCACATCAGCGAAGGCTCCACTGCCCTTCACTATGGCCAGCAATGCTTCGAAGGCATGAAGGCCTACCGTTGCAAGGATGGTTCGATCAACCTGTTCCGCCCGGACCAGAACGCCCTGCGCATGCAGCGCAGCTGCGCCCGCCTGCTGATGCCGCAGGTGGACACCGAGCAATTCATCGAAGCCTGTAAAGCAGTGGTCCGCGCCAACGAGCGTTTCATTCCGCCGTACGGCACCGGCGGCGCGCTGTACCTGCGCCCGTTCGTGATCGGTGTGGGTGACAACATCGGCGTGCGTACCGCCCCCGAGTTCATCTTCTCGATCTTCTGCATCCCGGTCGGCGCCTACTTCAAGGGCGGCCTGACCCCGCACAACTTCCTGATCTCCAGCTACGACCGTGCCGCGCCACAAGGCACCGGTGCCGCCAAGGTCGGTGGCAACTACGCCGCCAGCCTGATGCCGGGTTCCCAGGCCAAGAAAGCGCATTTCGCCGACTGCATCTACCTGGATCCGCTGACCCATACCAAGATCGAGGAAGTCGGTTCGGCCAACTTCTTCGGGATCACCCACGACAACAAGTTCGTGACCCCGAACTCGCCATCGGTACTGCCGGGCATCACCCGTCTGTCGCTGATCGAACTGGCCCGGTCCCGCCTGGGTCTGGATGTGGTCGAAGGCGACGTGTTCATCGACAAACTGTCGGACTTCAAGGAAGCCGGCGCTTGCGGCACCGCTGCAGTGATCACGCCAATTGGCGGCATCAACTACAACGACCACCTGCACGTGTTCCACAGCGAAACCGAAGTCGGCCCGATCACCCAGAAGCTCTACAAAGAGCTGACCGGCGTGCAAACCGGCGACATCGAAGCGCCAGCGGGCTGGATCGTCAAGGTTTGATCTGACGCCAGACGCACAAAAGCCCCCCATCGGGTGACCGATGGGGGGCTTTTTGTTTGCATTGCACAGACGAATCCACCGCCCCCTGTGGGAGCGAGCTTGCTCGCGATGACGGCATTGCATTCAACACAGAAACAACCGGAATACCCGTATCGACAGTCAGCGAATGTTCACAAACTCCACCGAACCTGCCGCGATTTGCGAAGTTTTAACATTGCCCTCAACCGCCAACGGCAACTCAAGCCCAAACCGCCCCGCTATCTCCCTGCGCCCCAACGCCGTCAACGCTAACGCGCGACTGTCCAGATCCTGGGTCACCCACTTGCGCTTGAGCGCCGTTTGCAGCAACGCCGCACCCAGCGATCCGCCCAGATGCGGCCGACGCATGCTCCAGTCCAGGCACGGGCAGGCGAAGCGGCGGCGCAAGGTGCTCAAGTCCTGTACCTCGATCCCAAGCCCCTGAAACATTGCCGAACCACTGTCACTCAAGCGATAGGCCTGTTCGTCGGTTTCCTCGAGCCAGCCCGCTTCGAGCATCCGGTCATGCATCAGCACGGCCAGGGTGCCCGCCATGTGGTCGTAGCAGGTGCGGGCAAACTGCAGGCGATCCGGGGTCCGCGAGTTGAATTCCGGCGCAGTGTTCTGGCCGATCACCATCAGCGCCTCCAAGGCCTGGGCCACGCGTTTGTCCGCCAGGCTGTAATAGCGGTGACGTCCCTGAACGTGCAGCCGCACCAGCGCCAGCTCCTTGAGTTTGGCCAGGTGGGCACTGGCGGTCGACGCACTGACTTCGGCCACCGTCGCCAGTTCGGTGCTGGTGCGGGCGTGGCCGTCCATCAGCGAACAGAGGATTTTCGTCCGTGCAGGCTCGGCGATGGCTGCCGCTACCTGCGAGACACCGATGTCGTGTTGTTCTGCGCTCATATTTCGCTCCCGGACGAATCAACGCCCTTTCGGACTGGAGATAGTAGCAACACTTTCCAACAACAAAAGGCTGCGCCCCATGGACCCGATCATCGCTGCGACCCATACCGATCCCTATCCCTACTACGCACGACTGCGTGCCGAAGGTGGGCTGGCTTTTCATCCAGGGCTGAACCTGTGGGTGGCCAGCAGCGCCCGGGTGGTGGCCGCCGTCCTGGCGCATCCCGATTGCCATGTTCGACCGGCGCAGGAGCCAGTCCCCAAGGCGATCGCCGACGGCATGGCCGGCCAGGTGTTCGGCCAATTGATGCGCATGAATGAGGGTGAACGCCAGCGTTGCCCACGGTCGGCGATTGAGCAGGGGCTGAAGTTGATCGATGCGCGGGAAGTCGAGGCCCTGGTCAGCGCCCGATTGATGACCGCGGATGCCGCTGGCCTGTACAACGCCATGTTTCGCGGACCGGTGTGCGTGGTGGCGGCGTTGTTGGGATTCACCCCGGCTCAGGGCCGCGCCATCAGCGAGTTGACGGCGGATTTCGTCGCCTGCCTGTCGCCCCTGAGTGACGCGGCGCAATTGACCGCCGCCCACGCTGCCGCCGAACAAATGAGCAGTTACTGTGTCGAGCTTCTGGCCGACCCGGACAACCACAGCCTTCTGCTTGCAGGCATCCGCCAGCGCTTCGCGTCCGGCGCACCGCAAACGCTGATCGCCAACCTGATCGGCCTGTTCTCCCAGACCTTCGAGGCCACTGCCGGAC
>NZ_JBFUIC010000220.1:0-7593 GCF_056402075.1 Pseudomonas sp. P4_C3 | reverse complement strand
GCTCAGTTCGCCGCGGGTGGCGCGCATGCTCGAAGTGCTCAAATTGCGCTACCGGCACATCATCATCGATTCACCACCCGCCGAGATGGTCAGTGATGCGCTGTTGCTGGCCCAGCATTGCAATGCGGTGATCTATGTGGTGAAAGCCGACAGCACACCGGTCGAGCAGGTGCAAAAAAGCCTGGCGATGCTGCAGCAGAGCCATGCGCCGGTGTTTGGGGTGGTGCTCAACCAGGTCGACCTGCGCAAGGCGCGCAAGTACGGCCACAACCACTTAAAATCCCTCTACGACTATGACTTCGCCCCCCGGTAACAACGTGCAGCGGCCTTAGCTGCATTACCTCACCACCAGCATTACCTCACTACCAGCGCGCGTATCAAAGCCGTGACGTTCACAAACGGCTTCGAATGACTACCCATGCCTGGAGATTGAGCCGATGACTTCGCTATATACCGCTCAAATGGCACATCGCCGTGGCGTGACCTTCTGGTGCCAATGGTTGAGTGCGATCACTCTGGTCAACCTGTTGCTGATACTGCTGGTACAGATGCGCGTCGGCACCCTGACCCCCGAGTACCGCGTCCTGATCATTCTGACTGTCCTCGGTTCGGTGCCGATCTACAGCCTCATGCAGGTCTACCACAAGCGTCATGGCCTGTTGGTCGGGCTCAGTCGGTTGTTGGCCGGCTGGCTGATCCTGCTGGCGGTGCTGATCAGCATTGCCTTCCTCACCCAGACCAGCGCCCTGTTTTCGCGACAGGTGATCATCGTCTGGGCCTTCGCCGGGTTCCTCGTCCAGGCAGCCAGTTTCCTGCCCTTGCACTACTTTGCCCGGCTGTATTCGCGGATGATCTTCAACGAACGTCGCTCGGTGATCATTGGCACCTGTCCGACCGCCCATGAGCTGGCCAAGAAACTGAGCAGACCCAATCGCGCGCTACTGTTGGGGTTCATCGCCGCGAAAGACCATCATGGCCCTGCCCCCAGCATTCTGCCGCTGCTGGGTCACGTCGAAGACATACGGGAACTCATCACGCGCATGGAAGTGCGCCGGGTCTACATCGTGTTGCCGATGGCGGAGGCCGCGACCATCGAAGCGCTGTACATCGACTTGCTGGACATGAACGTCGACGTGGTCTGGATTCCCGATTTCGGCAGCATGGTGCTGCTCAACCACTCGATCTCGGAGATCGAGCGGATGCCCGCCATCTACCTCAACGAAAGCCTGATCAACTCCCACCCCGGCAGCCTGTTTTGCAAAGACCTGTTCGAGCGCAGCCTGTCCGCCGTGGCCCTGATGCTGCTCAGCCCGTTACTGCTGAGTGTGGCGCTGGCGGTCAAGCTGACATCGCCGGGCCCGGTGTTGTTCAAGCAGAACCGCCACGGCTGCGACGGCCAGGTGTTCAAGGTGTGGAAGTTCCGTTCGATGCGCGTTCACGATGAGGGCGAGGTCCGCCAGGCCACCCGGGACGATGACCGCGTCACACCGTTGGGGCGCTTTCTGCGCCGCAGCTCCATCGATGAACTGCCGCAACTGTTCAACGTGCTGTTCGGGCAAATGGCCCTGGTCGGCCCGCGTCCGCATGCGGTCACGCACAACATCTATTACACCGGCAAAGTCCGCGCCTACATGGCCCGTCACCGCCTCAAGCCAGGCATCACGGGGCTGGCGCAGATCACTGGCCATCGGGGCGAAACCGAAACCCTGGAGAAGATGCAGCTGCGGGTTGCCCAGGACCTCAACTACATCAACCAGTGGTCGCTGTGGCTGGACATCAAGATTCTGCTCAAGACGCCCTTCACCTTGTTCTCGAAAAACATCTACTGACCTCGTGCCCGATCCTGGATCGGCCCCACGAAAACGGAGGTTTTCCCATGAATGTGAGTGTATTTGGCATTGGCTATGCAGGGCTTGTACAAGGCGCCGCGACGGCCGAGGTCGGTCACACCGTGATGTGCGTGGACGTCGACGCCGTTGACGGACGCAACCTGTACAACCCGCAGCGCCTGAGCAAACGCGGCTTCACCTATGTGTCGGTGGGCCGCCCGCCTCGACCGCTGGTGGCACCGGGAGACGGGCCATGATCCGGCTGGATTTGATCGGCCAGTATTCGCCGGCCCTGCTCGAGGCCAACAAAGCGTTTTCCTTTATCAACTTCGCGTCGATCGGCAGTTTTTTCCAGCACCCGCCTGATGCTATCGCCTACTTTTGCGACGGCATGCTGATGTCGAGTTTCATGTCGCAAGTCACCGGGCGATCCATCGCGCGGGTCAGTTTCGACTTCACCTCGATTGCCGGACCGGTGTTCAGCGACGCAGAACAACAGGGCAAGCGGGTGTACATCGTCGGCGCCACGCAATCCGAGCTGGAACTGTTCATCCGCAAACTGCAGACACGCTACCCACGGCTGCCGATTGCCGGTTATCACCACGGTTACTTCGATGCGCCTCAGGCGGCGGCCATCCAGGCGGACATTCGCCTGGGTCGGGCCAACATCCTGATCGTGGGCCTGGGCGCCGGGTTGCAAGAGCGCTTCGTGCTAAGCGCACTGAATGCCGGCTTCACCGGTGTGGCGTTTACCTGCGGCGGTTTCATTCGTCAGGAAGCGATGACCAACGGTGTCTATTACCCCGAAGCAATCAATCGCCTGCACTTGCGGGCGTTCTATCGCATGTACCGCGAGCCGCACACGATCAGGCGTTACCTGGTCGACTACCCCGGCAACTTTCTGCAACTGGCGGCGATGATTCTGTCCCACAAAGTCGCGATCAACATCACTACGCCCTGAGCGCCGGAGAATGGCCGTGCACATTATGTTCACTCTCAAGGATTTCAAGCTCGGCGGTGGCATCGAGTGCGTCCAGCAACGCCTGGCCGGGCAGTTTCTCAAGGATGGGCAGCGTGTGAGCTTTTTCGTCATGAACGGCGAAACACCGGATGTAGCAGGGGCGCGAATCCTCGACGGCGGCGGTAACGGTCTCCTGGGCCTGATCAAGTCTATTGTGCTGCTGCGCCGGATCATTCGCCGTGAAAGCGTGACTCACCTGATCAGCGCCAAGGAACAAGCCAACCTGTGTACCTGGGTGGCCACCCTCGGCAGCCGTTGCCAGGTCATCTACACCCGGCACACGGCCCTGGATTGCACGGAACAGAAAACCGGTGTCCACAGCCTGCGCCTGCTCTATGCCCTGTACCTTTGCGGCAGCGGCAAGGTGGTGGCCGTGTCCCATGACCTGCAACAGACCATTGCCCGTCTGATGYCCTGGGGGCGTGAACGCATCCGCTATTGCCCCAACGCGGTGGTCACCGAACAACTGCACAACGCCTCCCGGGCGCCACTGCCCAACGGCTTGCCCCACGAATACTGGATCGGCGTGGGCCGGCTGGTCGAGGTCAAGGGCTTTCATTTGATGCTCCAGGCCTATGCCCTGGTGATCCACAACCCGGACGTACCCGATCTGGTGATTGCCGGTGACGGCCCGTTGCGCGAAGAACTGATCGCTCAGGCGCGGAAACTGGGCATTGCCAACCGGGTGCACTTTACCGRCCACGTGAACAACCCCTACCCGCTGATCCGCCATGCACGCCTGTTGATCCTCAGTTCTTTTTTTGAAGGCCAGCCCACCGTGTTGATCGAGGCACTGGCGCTCGGTACACCCGTGCTCGCCAGCGACTGTCCCACCGGCCCTCGAGAGCTGCTCGACAACGGGCGCCTTGGCCAACTGGTGAGAGTCAACGATGTGCCCGACCTGGCGCAAGCGCTGCAGCAAAGCCTGTGTTTCAAGGCACACAGCGCAAGATCAATGGCCAAAACCGTGCGCCCCTACACCAGCGAGCACGCCGCACGGGCTTACTACGAGGTGTGGGATCGATGAAACGGTTGCTGATCATCCTGCACGACCTCAGCGCAGGCGGGGCCGAAAAAATGATGGCACGCCTGGCCGGTGCGCTGGTTGACGCCGGCAATGACGTGACGTTGCTGATGCTCACCGGCGGCGGTGTCAACGTGGCGCTGGTCGATCCTCGGGTCAAACAGGTGGAATTGCACAGTGCCCGCAGTGCCAGCGCGGTGCCGGCGCTGGCCAGTTTTCTGCGCCAGAACCGCTTCGACGCACAACTGGCCGCCCTTACCCACGTCAACGTGGTGGCCATTGCCGCCGCTACGCTGTCGGGGACACTGGCACAATTGCATGTCAGCGAGCGCAATGCGTTTTCCCGGKATAAACACGTCAATCCTTCATTGCGTGTACGCCTGGCTTACTGGTTGGCGCCGTTGCTGTACCGGCTGATTCCCAACCCGGTGATCTGCGTCTCGCGCGGCGTGGCCGAGGACCTTGTCGAGACCACTGTCGCCCGCGCACAGGACGTCACCATTGCCGACAATCCGGTACTGGATAATGACTTTCGCGACAAGCCACCGGGCAGTCCGACGCATCGCTGGCTTCAGGAAAAAACCACCCCGGTGATTGTCGCCGTGGGTCGCCTGGCACCGCAGAAGGGCTTTGACACCCTGGTCGAGGCGTTCGCCCGATTACCGTATCGCAACGCCCGGCTGATCATTTTCGGTGAGGGCGGGCTCAGGGCCGAGCTGCTTGAACTGGCCACCCGCCTCGGCGTGGCGGACCGCTTCGATCTGCCGGGCTATGCCGATCGACCCATGGCACAAGTCGCCGCCGCCGATTGTTTTGTCCTGTCGTCACGCTTCGAGGGCAGCCCCAACGCCCTGGTCGAAGCGCTGTCGACCGGCACACCGGTGGTCTCGACTCGCTGCCCTTACGGCCCGCAGGACATTCTCGAAGATGGCGTGGTGGCTCCGCTGGTGAACGTTGATGACCCCCAAGCACTGGCCCAGGCCATCGGTATTGAATTGACCCGGCCCAGGGACCGGCATCGCCAGGTCCGCATCGATGCCGCCGCCCGTTTCATGAGCGGCCGCGCCGTACAGACTTACCTCGCTGCACTGCTTGGGAGCCAGTCGTCATGAACAAACTGGAAATCAGGTATTCCACGCTGCGCGATGCCTTCACGCTGTTTGGCCTGTTGTTTTATTTCCAGGTGACGTCGTTCTTTCTCGGCCTGGGCAATGTGGCGACCCTGGAYGGTGTCGGAAAAGACCTCGAAGGCAACGTGCTCAATCAGGTGTGCGGCCTGATCACCTTGCTGGTGCCGTTGTTCCTGTTCGTGCGCCACAAGGTGTTCCTGAGCAAGAGCTTTTACCGCGGCAACTTCTTTTTTCTGGTGTTCCTGGTCTGCGTGGCGGCATCGATCAGTTGGTCCGACGATCCGATACTGAGCTTCAAGCGTTATATCGCGATGATCAGTGTGGTGTGCTTCGCAGGGTTCATTGCCTATAACTACAGCATCGAAAGAATCGCCCTCATGCTCGGCTGCGTCATCGGTGCCGTGGCGTTGATGGGGCTGATTTTTGCCGTGATCAACCCCGATATCGCGTTCATTACCGGCGGTATTCGCGACGGCGCCTTCAAAGGGATCTTTGCCGAGAAAAACGCCGGCGCCCGGCTCAATGCCATCGGCATCCTGTTGCTGCTGCCGGCGATCAGGCAACGCAACCTGCTGGCCATCCTGTGTGCACTGTTCTCGCTGATTGCCATCGGGCTGGCCCAGTCCGCCACCGCCATTGCCCTGATCGTGGCTGGCGCGGCGAGCTACGGGTATTTCCTCACGCTGGTGCGGTTGCGCGTCAACCGTTCGATGATGGCGTTCTTCGGCGCCACACTGGTTTATGCCCTGATCTGCGTGTTTTTGTACGGCAATTACACGTTGATGCTGAACCTGCTCGGGCGGGACTCGTCACTCACCGACCGCACGCTGATCTGGGAACTGCTCACGCCGCTCATCGACGACAGGTTCCTGAAGGGCTACGGCTATGGCGCGTTCTGGACCAGCAACGATGCCGAGGTCTTTATCAAGCGCTGGGGCTACATCGGCAATGCCCACAGCGGCTACCTGGAAACCCTGCTCAACGGCGGCGTGATTCAACTCGCGGCGCTGATGCTGCTGTTTGCCGAAGCCTTGATCAAACAGTACCGGGCGATCACCTCCGCGCAGTCGGCTCAGGTGCGCGCCTGTGCCCTGGTGATCATCGGACTGTTCATCGTCTCCAACTACGTGGCGTACGTGATTCCCAACTACCGCAGCGCCGAGTTCCTGGTGTTCTGCACCCTGGCCCTTTCGTTTCGGCACCATCACGCGACTCGTCCGCACCTGTCACCGACAACAGGCCGGGCCTACTACCGTGGGCCCGCGAAGACGTATCGCAAGGAGAAAACCTCGTGCTAGAGCCAAGCCCCTCTTCGGTGCATTCAGTGTGCGTCGTGATCCCGATGTACAACGGTGCCGACAGTATCGAACAGACGCTGGGCTCGTTGACCGACCAGACCCGACTGCCCGATCACGTCATTGTCATCGACGATGGGTCGAGTGATGACGGACCGCAACGGGTCAAGGATTTCGCCGCGCCGTTTCGCCTGACGTTGTTGCATCAGGCCAATGAAGGCCCGGCCAGCGCCCGCAACCATGGCTTGCGGCACACGGAAGAAAGCCTGGTGGCGTTTCTCGATGCCGATGACCAATGGCATCCGCAAAAGCTCGAAAAGCAACTGGCGCTGTATGACGACCTGCTTCGTCAGGGACGGCCCGTGGGGCTGATTGATTGCAACGTGCTGATTGAATACAGCGACGGCACCCGGTTTGTGGAAGATCGCTACAAGAGCGGCATGCACTTCCATGATTTCATCCGCTGCAACATCGTCAATGGCGTCTCCACCGTGCTGATCCGCCGCGATGTGCTCACACAACTCGGCGGCTTCGAAGCCAGCCTGCGCTATTCCGAGGACCGCATGATGTGGGCCCGGATCGCCGAACACTGGGAAATCCACACGGTGCCGCAAACCCTGGCGCGGCGGACGGTCAACGGCGGCAACATCACCGCCCAACCGAAAAAGTACTTCTCGCACAAACTCAGGTTCATCGAGCTGTTCCTCGCCCGTTATGGTGCGCAGTTGAGCCAGCAACAACGGATCGATTTCGAGCTGGGCAACCTCGCGGATTTCCTCTGTGCCTTTTCCCGCTTCGGTGAACATGCCGAGGTGATCAACGTGTACCGGCGCATGCTGGCGTGTTCCTGGCAGGCACTGATTTTCGCCCGGGGTAAACCGACCTTGCGTTACCTCTATGCCCGCGCCAGAACCCTGGGCCGGACCGCCGAGTCAACCACCGCTCATTGAACCGGTGCCCGCCATGGCCAACCAGCGTCTGGTTACCCTGATCTGGATCTTCACCGAGAAATTCGGCCTGATTTTCCTGTCGATGATCACCTTTGTCGTCTACGCGAGGCTGCTCACGCCCACGGAGCTGGGCGTGGGCACGGTGATCATCGCGATTGTCGAAATGGTCGGACTGCTTTATTCGTCGGTACTGGAAGACCCGCTGGTACGGGCCGAGCGCCTGGAAGACAAGCACATCAGCACGGCGTTCTGGTTTGCCGTGCTGATCAGCCTCGTGTCCATCGGCGTCATCTCCCTGGCGGCCATGTTGTACACGCGCTCGCCGGCACTGCAATGGATGATGG
>NZ_JBFUIC010000219.1:0-7604 GCF_056402075.1 Pseudomonas sp. P4_C3 | reverse complement strand
CCAGCAAACTCAACATCAAGGCCAGCACCGCAAAGGCGCTGATGCCCAGCCAGGGCGCCTGGAGGTTGGATTTGCCCTGGGCCACCAGTTCACCCAGGGACGGGCTGCCCGCCGGCAGGCCGAAACCGAGGAAGTCCAGGGCGGTCAATGTGCCGATGGCGCCGGTGAGGATGAACGGCATGAAGGTCATGGTCGAGACCATCGCGTTGGGCAAAATGTGGCGGAACATGATCGCACCGTTCTGCATGCCCAGGGCGCGGGCGGCGCGTACGTATTCCAGGTTACGCCCGCGCAGGAATTCGGCGCGCACCACGTCCACCAGGCTCATCCACGAGAACAGCAGCATGATCCCCAGCAGCCACCAGAAATTGGGTTGCACGAAACTGGCGAGGATGATCAGCAGGTACAACACCGGCAGCCCGGACCAGATCTCCAGGAAGCGCTGCCCGGCCAGGTCCACCCAGCCACCGTAGAAACCCTGCAAGGCCCCGGCGATCACGCCGATGATCGAACTGAGCACGGTCAGGGTCAGGGCGAACAGCACCGAAATGCGGAAACCGTAGATCACCCGGGCCAGCACATCGCGGCCCTGATCGTCGGTGCCCAGCAGGTTGTCCGTCGAGGGCGGGGCCGGGGCCGGGACTTTCAGGTCGTAGTTGATGCTCTGGTAGCTGTAGGGAATCGGTGCCCACAGCACCCAGGCGTCCTTGGCCTTGAGCAGTTCGCGGATGTACGGACTCTTGTAATTGGCTTCCAGTGGAAATTCGCCGCCGAAGGTGGTTTCCGGGTAACGCTTGAGCGCCGGGAAGTACCAGTTGTTGTCGTAATGCACCGCCAGCGGCTTGTCGTTGGCGATCAGCTCGGCGCCCAGGCTTGCGCCGAACAGGATCAGGAACAGCCACAGCGACCACCAGCCACGCTTGTTGGCCTTGAACAGTTCGAAGCGTCGGCGATTGAGAGGGGACAGGTTCATCTCAATGCTCCCGGCTTTCGAAGTCGATGCGCGGATCGACAAGGGTGTAGGTGAGGTCGCCGATCAGTTTCACCACCAGCCCCAGCAAAGTGAAGATGAACAGCGTGCCGAACACCACCGGGTAATCACGGTTGATCGCCGCTTCGAAGCTCATCAGGCCGAGGCCGTCGAGGGAGAAGATCACCTCCACCAGCAACGAGCCGGTGAAGAAGATGCCGATGAGGGCCGAGGGGAAACCGGCGATCACCAGCAGCATGGCGTTGCGGAACACGTGGCCGTACAGCACGCGGTGGTTGGTCAGGCCCTTGGCCCTGGCGGTGATCACGTACTGCTTGTTGATTTCGTCGAGGRAGCTGTTTTTGGTCAGCAGGGTCATGGTCGCGAAGTTGCCGATCACCAGTGCAGTCACCGGCAGCGCCAGGTGCCAGAAGTAGTCGAGGATCTTGCCGCCCATGCTCAGTTCATCGAAGTTGTTCGAGGTCAGCCCGCGCAACGGGAACCAGTCCAGGTAACTGCCGCCGGCGAACACCACGATCAACAGGATGGCGAACAGGAACGCCGGGATCGCGTAGCCGACAATGATCGCCGAACTGGTCCAGACGTCGAAGTGGCTGCCGTGCCGCTTGGCCTTGGCGATCCCCAGCGGGATCGACACCAGGTACATGATCAGGGTGCTCCACAGCCCGAGGGAGATCGACACCGGCATCTTTTCCTTGATCAGGTCGATGACCTTGGCGTCGCGGAAGAAGCTGTCGCCGAAATCCAGGGACGCATAGTTCTTGACCATGATCCACAAGCGTTCCGGCGCCGATTTGTCGAAGCCGTACATGTGCTCGATTTCCTTGATCAGTGCCGGGTCCAGGCCCTGGGCGCCGCGATAGGCCGAGCCTGCCACCGAGACTTCGGCACCGCCGCCGGCGATGCGGCTGGTGGCGCCTTCGAAGCCTTCGAGCTTGGCGATCATCTGTTCCACCGGCCCGCCCGGGGCAGCCTGGATGATCACGAAGTTGATCAGCAGGATGCCGAACAGGGTCGGAATGATCAGCAACAGTCGCCGAAAAATGTACGCCAGCATCTGATTACTCCGTGCCCGCAGGAGCGGCCTGCAGTGTGGTTTCGACTTCTATCGCCGGCTTGATGTCGGGCTTGACCCACCAGGTGGCCGTGCCGATGTCGTATTTAGGCGAGACCTTTGGATGGCCGATGTGGTTCCAGTACGCCACGCGCCAGGTCTTGATGTGCCAGTTGGGTATTACGTAATAGCCCCATTGCARCACCCGGTCCAGCGCCCGGGCGTGGGCCACCAGGCTGTTGCGCGAATCGGCGTTGATCAGTTGCTCGACCAGTTGATCGACCATCGGATCTTTCAGCCCCATGGAATTGCGGCTGCCGGGTTTGTCGGCGGCAGCCGACATCCAGAATTCCCGTTGTTCGTTACCCGGCGAATTGGATTGCGGGAAGCTGCCGACAATCATGTCGAAGTCCCGGGAACGCACGCGGTTGATGTATTGCGAGACGTCGACCCGGCGGATCACCAGATCGATGCCCAGGTCACTCAGGTTGCGCTTGAACGGCAGCAGCACCCGTTCGAATTCGGTCTGGGCCAACAGGAACTCGATGACCACCGGCTTGCCCGTGGCGTCGACCATTTTGTCATCGACGATGCGCCAGCCGGCCTCTTGCAGCAGTTGATAGGCTTGGCGTTGCTGGGTGCGGATCATGCCGCTGCCGTCGGTGGTCGGGTTCTGGAACGCTTCGCTGAACACTTGCGGTGAAAGCTTGCCGCGGAACGGTTCGAGGATCGCCACCTGTTCGCCATCAGGCAGGCCGATGGCGGCCATTTCCGAGTTCTCGAAGTAACTGCGGGTACGCGCATAGGCACCGTTGAACAGTTGCTTGTTGGTCCATTCGAAGTCCAGCAGCAGCGACAAGGCCTGACGCACGCGCACATCCTGGAACACCGGGCGGCGCAGGTTGAACACGAACCCTTGCATGCCGGTCGGATTGCCGTTGGGAATCTGTTCCTTGACCAGTCGACCTTCGGTGACCGCCGGAGTGTTGTAGGCGTTGGCCCAGTTTTTCGCGGTCATTTCCAGCCAGTAGTCGAACTGCCCGGCCTTGAGCGCTTCCAGGGCCACTGTGTTGTCGCGGTAGTAATCGGTGGTCATCACGTCGAAGTTGTAGAAACCGCGATTGACCGGCAGGTCCTTGCCCCAGTAGTCCTTGACCCGCTCGTAACGCACCGAGCGTCCGGCCTTCACTTCGCTGACCTTGTACGGGCCGCTGCCCAGCGGGATTTCCAGGTTGCCCTTGTTGAAGTCGCGGTCGGCCCACCAGTGCTTGGGCAGCACCGGCAACTGGCCGAGGATCAGCGGCAGTTCGCGGTTGTTGGTGTGCTTGAACTTGAACAATACGGTGAGCGGGTCTTCGGCGACCACTTCGGCCACGTCGTTGTAGTAGCCGCGGTACATCGGCGCGCCATCCTTGGTCAGCATCTGGAAGCTGAACACCACGTCCTCGGCGCGAATCGGATGGCCATCATGGAAGCGTGCTTCGGGGCGCAGGTAGAAGCGCACCCAAGCGTTGTCCGGAGCTTTCTCGATCAACCGGGCGATCAAGCCGTACTCGGTGAACGGCTCGTCCAGCCCTTGCTTGGCCAGGGTGTCGTAGATCATGCCGATATCGTCCGCCGGCACACCCTTGCTGATAAACGGGTTGAGGCTGTCGAAACCGCCGAAACCGGCCTGACGGAAGATTCCGCCCTTGGGCGCATCGGGATTGACGTAGTCGAAGTGTTTGAAATCGGCCGGATATTTCGGCGGCTCGTTATACAGGGTCACGGCATGTTGTGGGGCGGCGCAGGCCAGCCCGGCGAACAACAGGCCGCTGGCCTGCAGGAGCAGGGTGCGGATGGGTTTCATTGATCTTTCTCCGAAGATTTCAGCCACCACGCGTTCAGGCCCAGGGTGTAGGGCGGCGTGGTGACGAAGGCGAGCCGGTTGCGGTACGCCAGACGGTGATAATTGAGGTACCAGTTGGGCACGATGTAGTGCTGCCACAGCAGCACGCGGTCGAGGGCCTTGCCGGCGGCGACTTGCTCATCGCGGGTCTGGGCCGCCAGTAACTGCTCGAGCAAGTGATCGACTACCGGGTCGGCAATGCCGGCGTAGTTTTTGCTGCCCTTGACCCCGGCCTGGCTGGAGTGAAAGTACTGCCATTGTTCCAGGCCCGGGCTGAGCGTCTGGTTGAGGGTCATCAGAATCATGTCGAAATCGAACTGGTCGAGGCGCTGCTTGTATTGTGCGCGATCGACCGTGCGCAGCCGTGCGTCGATGCCGATGCTGCTCAGGTTCTCGAGGTAAGGCTGGAGGATGCGCTCCAGGTTCGGGTTGACCAGCAGTAACTCCAGGCGCAACGGCTGCCCGGCGGCGTTTTGCAGGCGCTGGCCATTGAACTTCCAGCCAGCATCGGCGAGCAGGCCAAGGGCTTTGCGCAAGGTCTCCCGGGGGATGCCGTGCCCGTCGGTCTGCGGCAGGCTGAACGGCTCGGTAAAGAGCCTGGCCGGCAACTGTTCACGATAGGACTTGAGCAACAGCCATTCGTGCCCGACCGGCAAACCGCTGGCCGAGAACTCACTATTGGGGTAGTAGCTCATGGCGCGTTGGTAGGCGCCGCTGAACAGCGTGCGGTTGGTCCATTCAAAGTTGAACATCAGCCCCAGCGCTTCACGGACCTTGGCGTCCGAGAATGCCGGGCGACGGCTGTTCATGAACAAACCCTGGGTCTGGGTCGGGATCTGGTGGGGAATCTGTGTCTTGATCACGTCACCGCGGCGTACGGCGGGGAAGTTGTAGCCAGTGTCCCAGTTCTTCGCCTGATGCTCGATATAGATATCGAATTCACCGGCCTTGAACGCCTCGAACGCCACGTCGCTGTCGCGGTAGAACTCGACCTCCATGCGGTCGAAGTTGTACTTGCCGCGATTGACCGGCAGGTCCTTGCCCCAGTAATCCTTGACCCGTTCGAAGATGATCTGCCGTCCCGGCGTGACCGAGGTGATGCGATACGGTCCGCTGCCCAGCGGCGGCTCGAATGTGGTGGCCTTGAAGTCGCGGCCTTTCCAGTAGTGCTGCGCCAGCACCGGCATTTCGCCCAGGCGCAGGATCAGCAGCGGATTGCCGGCACGCTTGAACACGAAGCGGATGCGCTGCGGGTTGAGGRTGTCGACCCGCAACACTTCCTGAAGGCTGGTGCGGTACAGCGGATGGCCTTCCTTGAGCAGCGTGCGGTAGGAGAACGCGACGTCATAGGCGGTGATCGGCGTGCCGTCATGGAAGCGTGCTTCGGGACGCAGGTTGAACACCACCCAGCTGCGGTCCTCGCTGTACTCCACCGACTGGGCGATCAGGCCATAGCTGGACGCGGGCTCGTCACCCGAAGGCGCGTACTGCCCGGTACCGACCATCAGCGGCTCGTTGAGCTCGTTGATGCCGTATTGCAGGAAATTCGCCGTGGTGACCGGGCTGGTGCCCTTGAAGGTGTACGGGTTGAGCGTGTCGAACGTGCCAAACGCCATGACCCGCAACGTACCGCCCTTGGGCGCTTGCGGGTTGACCCAGTCGAAGTGGGTAAATCGGGCCGGGTACTTGAGCGTGCCGAACTGCGCATAACCATGGCTTTCGCTGATCGTCGCGCTTGCGGTGGAGCTCAAGGCCAGGCAGATCAGGAGCAGGGGCAGGGGGCGCTTCAAATAGGGGATCCGATCCAGGCGGCTTGGGCTTTGTGGACCGTACAGTAACAGCTTGTATGGACAGGAAAAAGACGGGAGATTTGAGCGGTTGCAATCCTGTAGGAGCGAGCTTGCTCGCGAAGAACCTGAGGGCGCGGCATTTATCCAGAATGCCCGCGTTATCGTTGGCGACTTTCGCGAGCAATCGAGCGTCGACCGGCTGCTCCTACAGTTTTAGTGCGGATTGGCCACCGTCAACATCTGGCCAGGCTTCAGCGCCTGACCGACACGCGGGTTCCAGCGCTTGAGGTGCTGCATTTCAACGTTGAAGCGCTTGGCCACGATGTACAGCGAGTCGCCTTGCTGGACCTTGTACGTGGTCTGCTGTTTTTTGGTATTGGCTGCAATCACGGTGTTGACGCGCCCGGAGCTGCGTTTGCTGTTGTCCTGCATGACGAGGGTCTGGCCGGGCTTGAGGTTCTTGCCGGTCAGTTTGTTCCAGCGTTGCAGGTCCTGCACGTCAACGTTGTTGGCCTTGGCGATGGAGCCGAGGTTGTCACCCCGTTTGACCCGGTAGGAACGCTTGACGCTGGCGACCTGGGTATCGTCGGCACCTTCGAAGACCGGCTTGAGCGATTTCTTGCTGATCAACTCTTCAGGGCGCATGGTTTGCAGGCTGCTGGTCAGCAGTTGCGCCTTGGAAGTCGGCACCAACAGGTGCTGCGGACCGTCGATGGTGGTGCGCTGCTTGAAGGCCGGGTTGAGCTGGAACAGTTCGTCTTCGTCGATGTTGGCGACTTCAGCAACCTTGGACAGGTCCATGCGCTGGTTGATTTCGACGACCTTGAAGTAAGGTTCGTTGGCGATCGGGTTGAGGTTCACGCCGTAGGCTTCCGGCGCCATCACCACCTGCGACAGTGCCAGCAACTTCGGCACGTAGGCCTGGGTTTCGGAAGGCAGCGGCAGGTTCCAGTAGTCGGTCGGCAGGCCGAGGCGTTCGTTGCGCTCGATGGCCCGGCTGACGGTGCCTTCGCCGGCGTTGTAGGCCGCCAGGGCCAGCATCCAGTCGCCGTTGAACATGTCGTGCAGGCGGGTCAGGTAATCCAGCGCGGCGGTGGTCGACGCGGTGATATCGCGACGGCCATCATAGAAACGGGTTTGACGCAGGTTGAAGTAACGCCCGGTGGAGGGGATGAACTGCCAAAGACCCACCGCGTCGGCCCGGGAATAGGCCATCGGGTTGTAGGCGCTTTCAATCACTGGCAGCAGTGCCAGTTCCAGCGGCATGTTGCGCTCTTCAAGGCGTTCGACGATGTAATGAATGTATAAGCTGCCACGTTCGCCGGCGTTTTCGAGGAAAGATGGATTGCTGGCGAACCAAAGGCGTTGTTGCTCGATGCGCGGGTTGACGCCCAGCCCGTCCTGCAACTGGAAGCCCTGGCGCATACGCTCCCAGACGTCCTGGGGAATTTGCGGGCTGGGTTTTTCGCTGAGCCAAACCGGCTTCTGCTTGGCGCGCGCGGCGATGTTCTGCGCGTGCGCCGCATCGGTCTGCGGCGCATGGCTGGAACAGCCCGCCAGGGTGGCGGACACAGCCACCGCGATGGCTTGAGCCAAGCGGGTCAATGCGTCTGAACTGATGGCTTTGCGAATAGGTGACGACATTGGCTGGAAGTAAGTTCCGGGCAAAAATGTCGGGCGATTCTAGAAAGCGCACCCTGCGCGGTCAACCTTTCAGAATTGTTGCAACCTTGTGAGATCCCTTTAGAACGTGTCTTTCCACGCTCGAAGAGCAGCAAAAACCATATCGGGCACCGAGTTATCGGTGCCGGTCCGTTCGTCCGCTTTTTCTTTAACGGATGTTTCACCGGAGCGCAAAAACGGGTTTGTGAGCTTTTCCAG
>NZ_JBFUIC010000218.1:0-7657 GCF_056402075.1 Pseudomonas sp. P4_C3 | reverse complement strand
GCATTATCCGATTGCCGTGTTCGGTGCCTTGCGCGCCGGGTTGATCGTGGTCAACACCAACCCGCTGTACACCGCGCGGGAAATGCGTCACCAGTTCAAGGATTCCGGTGCCCGGGCACTGGTGTACCTGAATATGTTCGGCCAGAAAGTCCAGGAAGTGCTCCCCGACACCGATATCCAGTACCTGATCGAAGCGAAGATGGGCGACCTGATGCCCACTGCCAAGGGGTGGCTGGTCAACACTGTAGTGAGCAAGGTCAAGAAGATGGTCCCGGACTATTCCTTGCCCCAGGCCATTTCTTTCAAGAGTGCATTGCACATGGGCCGTGGCCTGGGCATCAAGCCGCTGAGCGTCGGCCTCGACGACATCGCCGTGCTGCAATACACCGGCGGCACCACCGGTCTGGCCAAGGGTGCGATGCTGACGCACGGCAATCTGGTGGCGAACATGCAACAGGCGCGGGCCTGTCTCAGCCAGTCGGCCAGCGACGGCCAGCCGCTGTTGCGCGAAGGCCAGGAGGTGATGATCGCGCCGCTGCCGCTGTACCACATCTATGCTTTCACGGCGAACTGCATGTGCATGATGGTGACAGGCAACCACAACGTGCTGATCACCAACCCGCGTGACATCGGCGGCTTCATCAAGGAGCTGAAGAACTGGCGGTTCTCGGCGTTGCTGGGGCTCAACACGCTGTTCGTCGCGCTGATGGATCACCCGGACTTCAAGACCCTGGACTTCTCCAGCCTCAAGCTCACCAACTCCGGCGGTACTGCGCTGGTCAAGGCCACTGCCGAGCGTTGGGAACAACTGACTGGATGTCGCATCACCGAAGGTTACGGACTGACCGAAACTTCGCCGGTTGCCTGCGCCAACCCCTACGGCGATCAATCGCGGATTGGCACGGTCGGCATGCCGGTGCCGGGTACCACGCTGAAAGTCATCAATGATGACGGCGTCGAGCAACCTTTGGGAGAACGCGGCGAGTTGTGCATCAAAGGCCCGCAGATCATGAAGGGCTACTGGCAAAAACCCGATGCCACCGCCGAAGTGCTGGATGCCGAGGGCTGGTTCAAGTCCGGTGATATCGCGGTGATCGACCCGGACGGTTTCGTGCGCATCGTCGATCGCAAGAAGGACATGATCATTGTTTCGGGGTTCAACGTGTACCCGAACGAGATCGAAGACGTGGTGATGGCACACCCGAAAGTCGCCAACTGCGCGGTCATCGGTGTGCCCGACGAGCGGTCGGGGGAGGCGGTGAAGTTGTTCGTGGTGGCCCGTGAAGCAGGGGTCAGCCTTGAAGAGTTGAAGGCTTACTGCAAGGAAAACTTCACGGCGTACAAAGTACCGAAGCACATCGTGCTGCGTGAGTCGCTGCCGATGACGCCGGTGGGCAAGATCCTGCGGCGGGAGTTGCGTGATATCGCGTAGCAGGACATAGAGGCCGGCGCGATTCCAAAAGATCGCAGCCTTCGGCAGCTCCTACAGGGATCGCATATCCTTGCAGGAGCTGCCGAAGGCTGCGATCTTTTGCTTTTAGCCCCGGTTTTAGCGGGCTACAGGGCTTTATAGGTTTTTTGCTCTAAAATGACTGCTTGCAAGTCTTGAGTCACAAGCGTGACCGTAGAGGCCTCTTTTGGCTCTAGTCGACCCTTGGCAAAGCTGCTACTCTCGGCGCGCTTTGTGACTTCTCGGCCTTCTATCAGCCAGATTCACCAATGACCAAACACCAATAATAATCGCATCAAATGCGGTGCTGAATTCGCGTTGCTGAGGAGTGGGCTTCCATGATCGAAGACTTTTGGAAGGATAAGTACCCAGCTGGGATTGCTGTCGACATCAATCCAGACGAGTATCCGAATATTCAGGCAGTGTTGAAGCAATCCTGCCAACGCTTCGCCAACAAGCCGGCATTCAGCAACCTGGGCAAGACACTCACCTACGGTGAACTGTACGAATTGTCCGGTGCGTTTGCCGCTTACCTGCAACAGCATACCGACTTGCAGCCCGGCGATCGAATCGCCGTGCAACTGCCCAATGTGTTGCAGTACCCGGTTGCCGTCTTCGGGGCCATCCGCGCCGGGCTGATCGTGGTCAACACCAACCCGCTGTACACCGCGCGGGAAATGGAACACCAATTCAACGACTCCGGTGCCAAGGCCCTGGTCTGCCTGGCCAACATGGCGCACCTGGCCCAAACCGTGGTGCCGAAAACCGGCGTCAAGCACGTGATCGTCACCGAAGTCGCCGACCTGCTGCCGCCGCTCAAGCGTCTGCTGATCAACAGCGTCATCAAGTATGTGAAGAAGATGGTGCCGGCCTATCACTTGCCCAAGGCCGTCAAGTTCAACGACGTGCTGAGCAAAGGCCTGGGCCAGCCAGTGGCGGAAGCCAACCCGGCCAGCGGTGATGTCGCGGTACTGCAATACACCGGCGGCACCACCGGCGTGGCCAAGGGCGCGATGCTGACCCRCCGCAACCTGGTGGCGAACATGCTGCAGTGCAAGGCGCTGATGGGTTCCAACCTCAATGAAGGTTGCGAGATCCTGATCACGCCGCTGCCGCTGTACCACATCTATGCGTTCACCTTTCACTGCATGGCGATGATGCTGGCGGGCAACCACAACATCCTGATCAGCAACCCGCGTGACCTGCCGGCGATGGTCAAGGAATTGTCGAAGTGGAAGTTCAGCGGCTTCGTCGGCCTGAACACGCTGTTCGTGGCCCTGTGCAACAACGAAGGCTTCCGCAAGCTGGATTTCTCCGCGCTGAAAGTCACCTTGTCGGGCGGCATGGCCCTGCAACTGGCGGCGGCCGAACGCTGGAAAGCGGTGACCGGTTGCGCCATCTGCGAAGGCTACGGCATGACCGAAACCAGCCCGGTGGCCACGGTGAACCCGATCCAGCACATCCAGGTCGGCACCATCGGCATTCCGGTGCCGTCGACCCTGTGCAAAGTCATCAACGATGCCGGTGTCGAGCAGCCGCTGGGCGAAATCGGCGAGCTGTGCGTGAAAGGCCCGCAGGTCATGAAAGGCTACTGGCAGCGCCAGGAAGCCACCGATGAAATCCTCGACAGCGAAGGCTGGTTGAAGACCGGTGACATCGCGCTGATCCAGCCCGATGGCTACATGCGCATTGTCGATCGCAAGAAAGACATGATCCTGGTCTCCGGTTTCAACGTGTACCCGAACGAGCTCGAAGACGTGCTGGCGACCCTGCCGGGCGTGCTGCAATGCGCGGCCATCGGTGTACCGGACGAGAAGTCGGGCGAGGCGATCAAGATTTTCATCGTTGCCAAGCCGGGCGTGACCCTGACCAAGGAACAGGTGATGGAGCACATGCGCGCCAACGTCACTGGCTACAAGGTCCCGCGCTCCGTGGAGTTCCGCGATGCACTGCCGACCACCAACGTCGGCAAGATCCTGCGTCGTGAATTGCGCGATGAAGAGCTGAAGAAGATCAACGCGAAGAAAGCCACCGCGTAATCAACAAAAAAGCCCCGCAGATGCGGGGCTTTTTGTATGTATCTGTAGGAGCGAGCTCGCTCCTACAGGCGAAACGGCGCAAAGTTGACGTTGGTGCCCGTCGGGCGCATGTCCTGCAGGAAGGAGTCCTTGTCGGCGCTCAGTTCCAGGCTCAATGCAGCCTTGCGCTTGCCTTCATTGCGCACCACCAGGCCTTCGAGCTTCTCGCGCAGGAACACGGTCGGCACTTTCAGGTGCAGCAGCTCGTCAGTGTCCGGCGTGTGCATCAGCAGGTGAATCCACTCGTACTGACCGATTGCAAGGCGCGTCACTGGGAGGTCGAACCACCAGATGTTGCGGTTACGGTTCAGTTCGGCGAAGTGGCAGTTGTTGACGCCAAGCACAGCACCGCCGAGTTCCTGGTTTCTGCGGGCAATGGCCYGCTTTTTATCGAGTTTCATAACATTCCTACGGGATTGGATCTTCAGCGCCATGGCCTGAATGTGTTGCGCATTCTCAGGGGTTGGCCCGCAAACATAAAGCGCAACCTGCACTGAACGATGAAATGTCGTGGTGAAAATTAATGAAACTCCCTGCAAAAGCCCCCGGTCAACCTTGTGTAACGACTTTCCTGCATTGAAATACCTTTTATGAAAAGAAGAAGTGGCCATCTTCAGATGGACGTTTTTGTGTCAGCCTGAACTTGCACACTGAATTTGTTTCAAAGTCGCCAACTGGGCTACCTTGATGAAAGAAAACGGCCCCTGAGTCGCCACGACTTCAACCCAAATCCGTATGCGGCGAATGGAGACGCGAATGATTTTCCCGGACATGAGAGGCTTGCCCCTGCACCGTGTGATGATGCGCACGGTCACCGAGTTCATCGCCGACGAGATGTCGACCTATGCCTCGGCGCTGGCCYATCAAATGCTGTTTTCGCTGTTTCCGTTCATCCTGTTCCTGATTGCCCTGATCGGCTTCCTGCACCTGCCGGATTTCTTCTCCTGGCTGCGCCTGCAATCGGAACTGGTGCTGCCGCCCCAGGCGCTGGAGCAGGTCAACCCGGTGATCGACCAGCTTCAGCAGTCCAAGGGTGGCTTGCTCTCGGTGGGTATCGTGATTGCGCTGTATACCGCCTCCGCCGGCGTGCGGCTGATGATGAGCGCGATGAACGCTGCCTACGACGTGGTTGAAGGGCGTCCGCTGTGGAAACGCTTTCCGTTGTCGATCATCTACACCGTCGGCATTGCCGGCATGCTGCTGATCGCCGCAGCGCTGATGGTGCTCGGGCCGCAGGTGATGGAGTGGATCGCTGCGCAAGTCGGCCTTGAGTACTTTATCGTCACGCTCTGGACCATCGCGCGCTGGCCGGTGATCGTGATTCTGATGATGGTCGCGGTGGCGTTGATCTACTACGTCATGCCCGACGTCAAACAGGAATTCCGCTTCATCACCCCAGGCTCAGTGCTGGCGGTGGTGGTGTGGATCATCGCTTCCCTGGGCTTCGGTTTGTACGTCAAGGAGTTCGCCAACTACAACGCCATGTATGGCAGTATCGGTGCGATCATCGTGCTGTTGCTGTACTTCTACATTTCCGCCGCGGTACTGCTGCTGGGCGCGGAGATGAACGCGGTGATCGAGCACATGTCGCGAGAGGGCAAGGACCCTGGCGAAAAAGTGGCTGGCGAGCATGGTCCCGTCCATGAGGAAAAGCACCACGTGTCGGGACTGGGCCGCGATCACTCACACAAACCGACCATTGATGAAACCTGATCATGATTCGTGAAATTCTGAAAATGGGCGATGAGCGCCTGCTGCGCATTGCCCCGCCAGTGCCGCCCGAGATGTTCGACAGCCCCGAGTTGTGGCAACTGATCGATGACATGTTCCAGACCATGGAAAGTGTGGGGGGCGTTGGCCTCGCGGCTCCGCAGATCGGCGTCGACCTGCAACTGGTGATCTTCGGTTTCGAGCACAGCGAACGTTATCCGGATGCCGAGGCGGTGCCGCAGACGATCCTGATCAACCCGTTGATCACGCCGCTGAGCCCGATCCTGGAAGAGGGCTTCGAAGGCTGTTTGTCCGTGCCTGGCCTGCGCGGCGCGGTGCAGCGTTACCAGCAGATTCGCTACGAAGGCGTCGACCCCAAGGGCGAGCCCATCGTGCGTATTGCCTCGGGGTTTCATGCGCGGGTGGTGCAGCATGAGTGTGATCACCTGATCGGCCGCCTGTACCCGTCGCGCATCACTGACTTCAGCAAGTTTGGCTTCACCGAGGTGATGTTCCCGGACCTGGACCCCAACGCGGACGACTAGATTCACAGTAGAACCCTGTGGGAGCGAGCTTGCTCGCGATGGCGGCGTATCAGTCGCCAACAATGTTGACAGACCTGGCCTCATCGCGAGCAAGCTCGCTCCCACATTGGATCTCCATCAGGTTTTAGTGTGTCACCGGCCTGGCGCCAACCCCATCGCAATCATCGGCTTGCTGCGCGCATAACGGCTCAACCGTTCAACCATCGCGAAAGGCATCGGCGGATCAAAAGTAAACCCGCGACGCTCATAAAAGCCCCGCAAGTCCGGATGACAGAACAACCACACCGGCTGTTCGCAATCCTTCACCGCGGCCGCAATCAATCCGGCGGCAAGCCCTTGTTCGCGACAGGCCGGATCGACCAGCAACCCGGTCAGCCAATGCCCACCGGACACCGGGCGCAAACACAGCACGGCAACAATCTGCCCACGGCGGGCCACCCACAGCTGCGCGTCGCGCACGGCTTTCATCGACGATTGGTGAGCGCGGTAGAACTTGTTCATCAACGGCCATAACGGCTCGTCGAGCAGGGTGTATTGGGTGTCGGGCATGGTCTCGGACTGTCGGTGGGCAAAGCGGGCGATTATAAAAGAACGCGCGCGCCGGGATAGGTGTATACCTGATCTCACATCCCCATGAGTGGAGTACGCATCATGTCCAAAGGTATGGATTCAAAGAAAGCGGCGAAAAAGAAACCGGTGAAAACGGCCATTGAAAAGCGTGCGGACAAGAAGGCCAAAAAGGTCGGCGTGTTCGGCCACTGATTCCGCGTTGATTGATCGCTCCCATGCAACATGGGAGCGATCCTCCAGAAAATAATCTGCAAGATTTCCCAAAGCCATTGCACAGAAGGGGACTGGTCCCCGATCTGAGCAACGCCATGCCCCATTACTTTGATAGCGCCCATCAAGAAGAAATCGAAACCCTGCGCCGACGCTTCACCGCGCGCACAGAATGGCCGACCTGGTTGCTGTTGATCGGTGTGTATGGCTGCTGGTTTGGCATCGTGTTGAACAGCCATCGATTGGGTTTGTGGTGGAGCACGCTGTTGCTGATTCCATTGCTGGTGCTGTGGTTATCCGTGCAACACGAACTGCTGCACGGTCATCCCACGCGCTGGCCAATGCTGAACAAAATCCTTGGCTACGCACCGATTGCCGTCTGGTATCCGTACACCTTGTACCGCGATAGCCATTTGCTGCATCACCGCGACGAGGACCTGACGATCCCCGGTCGTGATCCGGAAAGCCGTTACCTGAGTGCCGGGCAGTGGCAGGGCAGTTCACTGCTGGTGCGCAGCCTGCACTGGTTGAACAAAACCGTGCTCGGCCGCTTTGCCCTGGGTGCACCGCTGGCCTTGCTGACGCTGGCCCGTGAAGAGCTGCAACGCCTCAGAGCAGGCGAGCGCCAGGCCTGGCTGATGTGGTTGAGTCACGGCTCGATGACCGGGTTGATGCTGCTGTTCATCGCGAACCTCAGCGTATTGCCGGTTTGGCATTACCTGTTTTTGATCAGTGTGCCGGCGCTGTCGATCGCCATGATTCGCTCTTACTATGAACATCGACCTCAGGCGGCACCGGAGCAACGAACCGTGCTCAACGAAGCGGCGTGGCCGTGGCGCTGGCTGTTCCTGAACCTCAATTTTCATCTGGTGCATCACGAGTTGCCGGGGTTGCCCTGGTACGACTTGCCCCGCGCGTACAGGGCCCGCCGTGAGCAATGGCTGGTGCGTAGCGGCGGGTTTCTGGTGCGGGGTTATGGGCAGTTGTGGCGTGAACATGGAGTGAAGGCCATCGACAGCCCGAGGCATCCGTTTTACTGATTTTTTTGAATCGCCACTGACCCACAGTGGGAGCGAGCTTGCTCGCGATGGCGG
>NZ_JBFUIC010000217.1:0-7659 GCF_056402075.1 Pseudomonas sp. P4_C3 | reverse complement strand
GCTCCTACAGAGGACCACATTCGCTTAACTGAACAGCATTGCTCTCTATGCCGCACGCTTCGGCAGCCCCTGTCATCAATTGCCAAGTCACTGACGCTTAATGTGAAGCAACCCGCTTGCACGTGACGATACTGGTTTGTTTACCGACCTCGAACCGTAAAGCGAAACCGCATTGGCACATGAAGTCCTGCCTCACTACTCTGATGGGGGACTGTCAGTTGCATCTCAATAAAACAATCAGAGAGAGCGCAGAATGAAGTTCAGTTTCGTAGACAGCAACCAGCCGAGCCGCCGGCGGGTTTTACGCGATGCATTCACTTTGGCTTTGGCGGCCTCGCCGTTGGCAAACCTCGCCAAGGCAGCAGACGAAAACGCTGAAGAAGTGACCTTTGCCGCTGGCCCACGACCGTTGGTGCAATACCCGCAAAAACGCCCGTTGACCCTGGTGACCACTCGACCGCCGCACCTGGAGACGCCGTTCCCGGTGTTCAACGAAGGGCCGATCACGCCCAATGACGCCTTTTTCGTGCGTTATCACCTGGCCAATTTCCCGACCAGCATCGATCCCGACAGCTACCGCCTGACGATCAAGGGTTCGGTCGATACGCCGCTGTCGCTATCTCTTGCCGAGCTCAAGGCCCTCGCCGAACCGGTGGAAGTGGTGGCCGTCAATCAATGTTCGGGTAACAGCCGTGGCTTCTCGATGCCGCGGGTGTTTGGCGCCCAGTTGGGCAATGGCTCGATGGGCAATGCGCGGTGGGTGGGGGTGCCGCTCAAGGCGGTATTGGAAAAGGCCGGTGTGAAAGCCGGTGCCGCGCAAGTGACTTTCCGTGGGCTCGACAAACCCGTGCTGCCGAGCACGCCGGAGTTCATCAAGGCGCTGGACATCAGCCATGCCATGGACGGCGAGCCGATGATTGCCTGGTCGATGAATGGCACCGACCTGCCATTTCTCAACGGTTACCCGATTCGTCTGGTGGTGCCGGGCTATTTCGGCACGTATTGGGTCAAGCACCTGAGTGAGATCGAGGTCATCGACCATACCTATGACGGTTTCTTCATGGCCAAGGCGTACCGGGTTCCGGATAACGATTGCTTCTGCATTGCCCCCGGCACCACGGCGGCGAAAACCCGGCCGATTTCCAGGCTGCCGGTGCGCAGTTTCATCACCAGCGTTAAACACGGCGATGTATTGCCGCTGAACAAAAGCGTGGTGCTCAAGGGCATCGCGTTCGACGGTGGCGTTGGGGTCAACAAGGTGGAGGTGTCGATCGACGGCGGAAAAATCTGGCGCGAAGCTGCGCTTGGGCAGGACCTTGGCCGTTTCTCCTTCCGTGAGTGGACACTGCCGATCACCTTTACCAGCAAGGGCGCCACGCAGTTGATGGTACGGGCCAGCAACAGTGCGGGCGAGACTCAGCCGCTGCAGGCGGACTGGAACCCCGGTGGCTACCGCCGCCACGTCGTCGAAACCAGCCACGTGACCGTCGCCTGAGGAGGACTGCATGAAACTTGTGAAACTCATGAGCACCGTGCTGTGCGCGGTTCAGGTTGGTCTGGCCAGCATGGCGGGTGCAGCGCCACTGTCGATCACCTTGCCGCCCGAAACGGCGGCGCTCAAGCCCAGTACGTTGCCGGGCTACCCATTGGCGCAGCAGAAGTGTTCGATCTGCCATTCGGCCGATTACATCAACTTCCAGCCGCCTGGCATGAGCCTGGCGCAATGGACTGCTGAAGCAGGCAAGATGCAGCAGGTGTACGGTGCGCCGATCAGCGACCAGGAGGTGAAGGTGATCGGCGCCTATCTGGCAGTGACCTACGGCAGTGCCCAGGCGAGCGATGCCGATGTTCAGGCGGCCTCGAACCCGCCGACGGATCAGCCACCGACGGTGTCGGTAGCGAAAGTCGCCTCGGCCTTGCTCCAGGACAACGCCTGCCTGTCCTGTCACGCGGTCGACCACAAGGTCGTCGGCCCGGCCTATCGCGATGTGGCGGTCAAGTATGCCAATGACCCGCAGGCACTGGCCCGGGTAATGTCGAGCATTCAGCACGGCGGTAGCGGCAAGTGGGGGGATGTGCCCATGCCACCGTTCGCGCAGTTGAGTTCGGACGACCTGAAGAGCCTGGCGACGTACATCATGAAGCAGTGAATCAGCGTTAGCCTGATGCGAAAAAGCCCACTGAACCGACAACGGTCAGTGGGCTTTTTTGGGGGCGCAGGTTTGTTCAAGACATCTAGTTGGTTGCACTGAAGCGCTTTAGAATGGCCTGGTACATCTTGGTCCGTCGATGATCCTGGCCATAACCGCCAGCAGCGGCAACGGTGCCGGCCTGGACGTGGTCCAGGTACTTGAAGATTTTGCCGGGCGACAGAAACACGACCTTGTAGCCAAGCCCGATCACCCGGTCTTGCAACTCATAACCGGGCACACGGTCGTCGATCTGAAAATGCAGACCCTGCTGCTTCATCAGCCTGCAATTCCATAGCGTGCAAAAGCTTTTCAAGTAAGTTTCTCTGTAGGGTTTTGGCTCTTTTGATCGCAGGCCGAGCGATTGCTTGAGGCGCCGGTAATGGTGCTTGAGCAGGCGTGAAGTGAAGCGCCACACGGTCCTTGGCAGTCCGCGGTTGAGTTGTTCCGTGCAACCGACCGCTGCGACGTTTCGATCTTTTGTGCAGTGGTCCATCATCATCGCGAAGACGTTTGCATCGAAGACAAACGTGTCGGTGTGCATCAGGAACAGATAGTCGGTATCAACCCTGGTCAGTGCCATGTCCAGCGCCTTGCCATGGGCGATGTGGCCCGGCTCTTTGGTGGGGGCATCCCGTTCGACCAGATTGATCCAGTCGAGTGAGCGCAAATACTCGACGCTGGCGTCCGCCGAACCGTTATCCACCACCCAGACCGGGATTGCGGCTTTGCGTACAGGCTCGCGCAACAGGTCCAGGCAGATCCTGGTCAAATCAAGGGTTTTGTAATTAACCAGAACGATGCTGAACGGTGGCTTGGCGTTTGTATCGACACTACCCATCTTCGAAATGCTCGACGACTTAAAAGCGTCGAAGACTAACAGAGGCAACCTTAGCCCAGGCTTAATTTCACCTGGGCCGTTGGTGTCGAGGCGGGCACAGGGTTTTGAGCCGCTTGCCAGGGGCGCAGGCTATCGCTGCCTGACGCCCTCGAATGTGCCAGTGCGCACCTCGCCACTGCGGATGTAACGGGCGATCAGCACGCCCCCGGGCGAGCTGATCGAGTTCAGCAAGGTGAAGGCCGACGCTTGTGCATTGTCGTCGAACAAATGCTTGCCGCGCCCCAGCAGGATGGGATGAATCATCAGCCGCAACTCGTCCACCAGGCCGGCGGCAAGCAGTTGGCGCACCAGTTCGCCGCTGCCTTGGGTCAGTAGCTGAGGACCGTCCTGGCGCTTGAGCGCGCTGATCGCGTCGACCAGGTTGCCCTGCAGCGCATGACTGTTCTGCCAGGCCAGCGAATCGGCGCGATGGGTGGCCACGTGCTTGGGTACGCCGTTGAATAGATCAGCAATGGTGTGGTGAGTGGAGTCGGCCTGAATGTGTGGCCAATAGGCGGCGAAGATGTCGTAGGTACGACGTCCCAGCAGCAACTCGAACGGCTGGGAGAACAGGTCCTGTACGGCCTGACCGGTGGTTTTGTCGGCGTAGGGGACGATCCAGCCACCGAAGCGGAATCCACCACTGGTGTCCTCTTCAGGCCCGCCGGGCGCTTGCATGACGCCGTCCAGACTCACGAACGCGGCAACGGTGAGTGTGCGCATGTTCTTCTCCTGATTCATCCGGATGAAAAAGTTCAGGCAGGGAAATCTGCGATCCCTTGGGACCATTCCCTGATAGATAGTCGAACCGGACGCTGTGAAATCGACAACAAGCTGCGCGGTTTTCTATTTCTCGTGGGAATGCATCGCGATAAGCCCCTGTTTTCCAGTGGCCGCTGGTGGACGCACGATGTAATGCGGTAGCCAGTCAGTCGAAGATCTGCGATCTGATTTGTTTCGCCCGGTTTTCGATGATGAGCGACGCAGGGTAGGCACTGGCTCGCTCTGGTCTGTCTGTATGGACCACTTACGATAGTGTAGTGTCGGAGCCACAAAGGATGTTCCAGGCTTTTCGTTTCTTCCCAGGATGGATGTTTACCCAATGCTCAAGTTCAATGCTCATCTCGGTTTTCAATTCAATGAATTGCCTTTTCTGCAACGCATCGAAGCCGCCGCCGCTGGATTTCGGGCGGTGGAGTTTCCGTCGCCCTATGAATTCGACGCCAGTCTCCTGGCCGACCACTTGGCTCAATACGCTCTTCCTCTGATTCAGTTCGCCGCACCGGCGGGCGTCACCAAAGGCATTGCAGCCCTGCAAGGCAAGGAAGAAGAGTTTCGCGCTGGCCTGGTCCAGGCCGCCCGTTATGCAAAGGTGCTGGCTTGTTCGGATGTCCACATCATGTCTGGAGTTACGACGCAGGATGAGGCTGCGCTTATCTTCGGGAGCAACCTTGCGTATGCAGTCAAGTACTTCGAAGATCAGGGGTTGCGGCCCCTTATCGAAGTGATCAGTTCGAAGGAGATGCCGGGCTATTACATGTCTGACTTCAGCAGAGCGCAACAGGTGCTGGAGACCTTCCCGAGTGTCGGGCTGATTCTCGATCTTTACCATGCCCAGCTTTTGACCGCAGACGCAGCAGATGTTCTGGCTCGATTTTATGACCGAACCGTCCATGTGCAAATTGCTGACTGTCCGGGTCGTCACGAACCGGGAACGGGGAGCATCGACTTTGCTGCCTTGTTCGCAGCGCTGGAGCAGCGTGGCTACCCAGGATGGATCGGGTGTGAATACCGTCCTTGCGGCTCTACCGTTGCGAGCCTGGACTGGATCAAGCAGCTAAGTGCTTAGCACTTGCGGGCACCCGTTACCCTGATGCACTCCTCAGGTGGAGAGATTTGAAAGGCGCTTGATGGCCGATTTCTGCCTGATGCATCGCCCCGGTTTCGCTCAAATTCCGGATCGATACTCGGGTCGCCCTCGATGTACCGACTGCACTGACAACGAGCTGGCATTCAAGGCCGTCTGTAATGACAGCTGAGTTGTGTTGCACACGAGTCAGCTTCCAATAAATGGGAGATTCTCTTCTCGAATGACGCGAGCGGCATCATCGTATAGAAACGGGAGAAACATATAGCGGCGACCTTGGGTTACAGGCGTGGCTTCGTGCAAAAGTGAACACGAAAACACCACAGCCCCTCCTGTTGGAGCGCTGTAAAGCGCTTTTCCAAACTCTGGAAAATGCAGAAAACCGCCTTCGTACTCTCCGGAATTAAGAAACAGGGAAACGGCAAAACGGCGATGCGCTGTACCCTTCGTGGTGTTATCCCTATGGGGCCGGAAATGCCCGCCTTCATCGCTGTTGTAGCAGGCCACCAGATAGCGCTCCATTCGAGTGGCATTGAACTGGAACGCTTTGTGTAGCTCTGGAAGCAAACGGTCGGCTATACGCAGCGAGCATGCTTTGGATAGAGCCTTGTCTTCAATAACGCAGTCACGACGTTGCTTGTGGCCATGGTCGGTGATGTAGACGGTTTTACCCGACTGCTCCATCATAAACCCGGATTCCTCTCCGCCACGTTCGTCGTAATAACGTATTAGTGCTTTACACAGCTTGGGCTCAAATATACGGGGAATCACCAGGACAGGGGCGTGTGGTGTGGCGGCATGTGGCGCAGCCAGTGCGGGTAATCTATCCAGAAAGCGCATTAACGAGGGTATATGGTTATCAACCGGTGCCTCTATCGGGATGATGGCCAGGAAACGCAGCGCAGGATCCAGCACGCAGGTCATTTGCCTGATGCTGCCGTCTGGCTGCAATGTACCGTAGAGCTGACTGACTGACCGATCGAAGTCCCAGATGAAGCGCATGCCAGGTATCGCACTTTCTACCCGCTTCAGCTTTTCATCCTCGGGATCTACGGAAACACCAAAGAAGCAGACGTGATCGTCATTGAACCGCTGGCGATGGGCCCGAACACCCTCCAGAACTTTAATTGATGCAGGATCAGCCGCAGAACCAAAAAAACAAAGCACTACATACCGACCGCCAATGGTGTCGAAACAAAAGCGCTCTCTTTGTTGAGTGCGGCAATGGAACCAAGGGGCGGGTCCACCGACTGAAAACGCTGTAGCGCGCATCACAACTCCTTGCCGGCAGGCAGTGGATCGCTATCAGGAATAAAGTCAGGAGACTCACGCCGAGCACTGCTTCTTCCCCAAAGGTACCGCTTACAAATGGGCTTACGGTACCGCATCACTACGATGCCGATGCGGGAAAAGCGCCAGGCACTCGAAGCTTGCAGGTAAAACTAGTTCAGTCTTGTCGAAGCTGCCCAGAGCGCAGATCGCGATTGCTCCTTCATGACTGGTATCCAGGGGCGATTCACCGCCTGTTTCCAGCGTTATGCACCAAGTGCGCACCACAGGGATCTGACCCGATACTTTAAGCTGATATCATTCAAGCACTTGCAAAAGGAGTAGGAAAACATGAACCGTCGTAAAAAAATAAACCAGTTGTTAAAGGCTAACGCCAAAAAAGCCAGTGMCAAATTGGCACCGAAAAGCAAGTCAAAATACATCAGTAAAGCGGACCGATTGAAACTGGCTGCTGAGTCCAGTCAGGACTCCAGCATTTGCGCTGAGAGCTGATCCATATCGTCGTTCGCCACAAGAAGGGCGGGTATGGCGTTTGAGAGAGCCCTGCACCGAACTTTGTGAAAGCGACACGCGTTGAAATTTCCTGCCGCAATCCCGCTCATCCACGGCGGTTTGTGCGAAAGCCCACACGGTTACCCAAGGTTTTTGCACGAATCTTCACCGCTGTCGCTCGTATCATTTCACTCGGTAAATCCGGTGAGCATTGCGATGACAAAAAAAACAACGTTGTGGGACATCAGTCCACCCTTGAGTACCGAAACGCCGACCTGGCCGGGTGACACGCCGTTCCAGGAGGAACGCGTCTGGACCTACGGTCCCGAGTGTCCGGTGAATGTCGGACGCATCACCCTGTCGCCGCATACCGGCGCCCACGTCGATGCACCGCTGCATTACAGCGCTGATGGTGCGCCGATTGGCGATGTGGCGTTGGACGTCTATATCGGGCCTTGCCGCGTTTTGCATTGTCTGGACAGCGGCGAACTGGTGCAGCCCGGGCAATTGCAAGGACGTTTGCACGACGTGCCCGAGCGCGTGCTGCTGCGCACCTATCGACAAGCGCCGCTGACAGCCTGGGATTCAGGGTTCACGGCCGTTGCCAGGGAAACCATCGACTTGCTGGCGAGCCTTGGTGTGCGGTTGATTGGCATCGATACGCCGTCACTGGACCCCCAGCAATCCAGGACCATGGATTCACACGGTGCCGTGGCCCGCCATCACATGGCGATTCTTGAAGGCATCGTGCTGGACGATGTCCCGGAAGGCGATTATGAATTGATCGCCTTGCCGCTGCGCTTTGCTCATCTGGACGCCAGTCCGGTCAGGGCGATTCTGCGGCCGCTGAGTACGTCGCAACGCGGGTAACCCATTCAACAGATCCGAAGTGGACGCCGGAGCCGGGCACCAACCTGGCTCCCGGTTCCGGCGCCCGGTTC
>NZ_JBFUIC010000216.1:0-7673 GCF_056402075.1 Pseudomonas sp. P4_C3 | reverse complement strand
GAGTTGGTTGAGATCAGGTGCAGTACTTACCCGATCCAGTAGCATTTGTAAGTGAGAGACAGGAGCAGCACAGTCACCAGCGCAATGATTGCGGCACTGGTGAAAACCAGGGATTGCCTCCCCGGCAAGCCCCCCATGAATAAAGAAAGTAACTGTCCGGAAAAAATCGCAATTGAAAGGTACGCAAGGTTACGTTCCATCTGAAGTACGTCACTCCGCTCAACGGTCATGTGGTTGTCGGTCCAGGCCAGGAACGTTGAAGTGCTTCATTCAAAAAGCGGGTGAAGGCTTGCACCCGAGCGGTATGTCTCAGGTCCTGATGGGTGAGGACCCAAAGTCCCGTTTTGAGGGCGTTGAGTCCTACGAACGGGACCCGCTCTAGCCCGGGGGTTGAATCTCCCAAATAGCAGGGAAGTGCGGCTATTCCCAAGCCCCCCAGCGCTGCTTGCCTAAGGGTGACCAAAGAGTCGGCCTTGAAAACAATGGACGTTGCAGGAATGCTGGCACGCAGCCATTTTGCAATATCCATTTGACCAAGTGCGAGATCCGGGGCAAGCCATCGATTGAAGTGCGCCGGATCAACGCTCCCATGACGCTCAGAAAATCCCCTGGCAGCGTAAACGGCAAACCCGACATCGGCGATACGCCTACCGATCAATGCGTCGGGAGGACTGTCACTGGTTCGTATTGCTACATCTGCATGCCGTTGGGCCAGATCGCTGATGAAATTGCCGGTGGTGACTTCAAGTGATATCTCGGGATGGAGTTCACTGAACCCTCCAAGTGCCTTCGGTAAAATGGATGCCATCAAAGTATCGCAGGTGGTAATGCGGAGTATGCCCTCTAATCGCAGATCCTTGCCTTCGAGTTTGCGGGACAGTTCGCTGACGGCGATATTCATGATTTGTGCTGTCTGCAGTAATTCTTCTCCGGAGTCAGTCATTGTGTAGCCGGTCGAGAGGCGATCAAATAGTCGAAATGCATGAAGTTTTTCGAACGCATTGATACGCCGCAGCACGGTGGTGTGATTAAGATGAAGTGCGCGTCCGGCAGCGGCAAAAGACTTGTGTTCGGCAACGGCAAGTATCAGGCGTAGATCGTCCCAGTCCCAAGTGTGCATATATGCAGTCCGTAATAGCTAAATTGCAGATTGTAGGGTTGCTGATTACTCGCAACAATATATTCGGAAGGCAGCGCAACGTGCGCTGTCAGTGTTATTTTGGAAGTTGTATGGACGATTCTTAAGGTATCTCCTATGGTGTTTTATTGCTTCGGCTGACAGCTGGTATTGCGTTGCTGGCGCACTCTCTATATTTAAAGGTTCTCGTTTTTACAATGTCAGGTACTTCAAGTTTTTTTGAGTCGATTGGCTTGCCGGGTGTGTTGGCGTGGCTGGTTCTCGGAGTTGAGGTCACCACGGGTGCAATGCTGGTGCTGGGCTTTAAAACTCGCTATGCGGCCTTGGCRGCCATTCCTGTTTTATTGGGTGCCACCTGGGCGCACTCGGGTAATGGCTGGCTGTTCAGCAGTACCGGCGGGGGCTGGGAGTACCCGGCATTCTGGACGGCGGTGCTGATTGCTATCGCGCTGTGTGGCGATGGTGCTTATGCCCTAACGCCGCAGCGTGCATCGGATAAAAATGCCGCCAGCTGAAAGACGGAACAGACGTCCTGAAAAAACCATGACCGCTGTCCAGGCCGAAGCTCCGTTGCCAACTGAACTCTGGTGCGGTTTTTGGCCAACTGGCGGATCAGTGCAACTGCGCAATGAAAAGCCACCCTGATGAGGTGGCTTTTCATCACATGCTACGGGCCTCTTGCTTTAGTCGACCAGTATTCGAATGTTTGAGGTGCCCCACATGGTGTAAACATCGGCGAGCAGTGCACCGTTATTGATGTCTTCCAATTCAGCTTGTGTAATCTCGGCATCGCCTTGTTTGCCATAGAGCGTTACGGTATCGCCGGGCTTGACGTTTTTTATGTCGGTCACATCTACCATAACTGTGTTCATCGAGATTTTTCCGACTGTGGGCACTTTCACGCCATTGATGACGACAAAAGACTTGTTGGTAAACACTCGGCGGTAGCCATCTGAGTAACCTACTGGGATGTTGGCGAGCCTGGAGTCTCGAGTCAGTGTGAGGGTGCGGTCATAGCCCACTGTGTTTCCGGCAGGATAGGTGTTGACCGTAGCAACCTTGCTTTTGAGTGACATGACGCGTTTCAGCTCGGCGCGGCCGATCAAATCGCCGTAAAGTGCTCCGCCCACGCGCACCATGTCCAAGTGGGTTGCCGGGACGTCAAGCGTTGCGAACGAGTTGGCACAATGAACGGTGATTTCGTCACGGTTCAAGTGGGCAGTCTTGATGATCCAGTCCTGCTCCGACATGAACTTGTCATAGGCCTCCATGACGAAGGCCTTATCCTCGACGGCGAAATGCGTCATGATCCCGGTGACCTTCAGTCCCTTCATTGAGGTGATTTCCAGCACGTCTTTTTTGCCCTGCTCGGTGGCAAGCTCCAAGCCATTCCTACTCATGACGCCCGCATTGGTAACGAGATGAATTTTGATGGGCTTGCCATTGTGTTCTGCCAGCGTGCTGATGGCTCGGGCTACCTGTGCATTGCCGATAAGCTCTTCAATGTCATAAGGCAATGCGCTGACGATTTCTCCCTCCGTGGCTTGCCGAACGCGAATTATTTTTCCTGTGTAGCCCTCTTTTCTGGCAATTCGCGCTTCTTCATTACTCGCAATGCCGATGCAATTAATGCCCGCTTCCATGATCGTCGGAATCAATAATGCGATACCGTGGCCATAAGCATCTGCTTTCATCACAGCGCACAAGCTACTGCCTTTCGATAATCTGCTTTTTACGAATTCGATATTTTGCTTGAAAGCAGATTTACTGATCTCTAACCAGGCGTTTGTTTGGGATATTGTTGCATTTACGTCCTGCTTGAAGTTGTACTCCTGTAGCAGCGGTGCAGCGAAAGCCTGAGTGCCAAGTGCAATGAGACCTACTGCGACAAAGTGAGAAAATGTTGTTTTCATTATTTCATCATTTGAGTACTTTTTTGCAGGGGAAGTTAGTTCCGTGTTATTCACTCAATGCTACACCTTCAATGCACAGGTGCCAGTTGGCAAATGGCTTGTTGCATTGAGCTTTYTGCTTGTTGTAGCAAGCTAACTGCTCGTGATGGTTGTTCTGAAGTTAGTGTCTTTGCTGTTTCTTCCAGGTGGGCGGGGAGGTGTGGGAGCAGTTCGTGAGAGGGGAGGTAAGTGATGACTCTTTTCACTTGTCGGACGGCGACCTGTTCCAGCCAGCCCTTGAGTCAACGCCGGCGTCACACGCTTCTATTGGATTAGGCCCCATGCTCTTGGCTGCATGGAACCACTTCAAGGCTTCAATTGCTCTCTTGTCTTCCCGTCACTCTCCATCCCTCAACACAACGTTTACACTTAACGGCTCCGCACTCTCGAAGGAATCTCCCCGGTGAACGTCAACGACGCCAGTTTCGAAGAACTGCTCAACGCTTTGCATGACGGCGTCTACATCACTGATGGCGACGGCAAGACGCTGAAGGTCAATCAAGCCTATGAGCGCCAGACCGGGCTCAGTGGTGCTGATCTCATCGGCCGATCCATGCAGGAGCTGGTGAAGGAGGGCGTCCTCTCGCAATCGGCCACACTGCGTGTATTGCATGAAGGTCGGCCGGTGTCGGTGATGCAGAGCCTGAGTCAGGGCAAGAAATTGTTAGTTAGCGCCACGCCGATTCTCGACGCTGAAAACCGGATTTCATATGTTGTCAGTACCGTACGCGACATGACTGAACTGCTGCGCATGAAACACGAGCGCGATGAGTTGCAACAGCTTAAACAACTGCGCAACAGCACCGCCAAACTTCATGCTGGCCAACGAGACAACCTCCTGCGTTCTCCGCTTATGGCCGATCAGGAGGTTTCCGGCCGCGTCTTCTCGCTGGCCCGGCAGGTTGCCAGTAGCTCGGTGAAGGTTTTGCTTCAGGGAGAAACCGGCGTCGGAAAGACCCTCGTAGCGCAATTCATCCACAACGCCAGTCCGCGTGCCAGTGAACCATTTCTCGCCCTCAACTGCGGTGCACTGCCCGAGAATCTGATCGAAGCCGAGCTGTTTGGCTATGCGCCTGGAGCGTTCACAGGCGCAGGCCCTAAAGGCAAGCGTGGCCTACTGGAGCTTGCGCATCACGGAACATTGTTTCTCGACGAAATTGGTGATTTGCCACTCCCGGTGCAGGTCAAGTTACTCAAGGTGATCGAAGAAAATCGCTTCATTCCTGTCGGTGGCCTGGAGTTGAAGGAGGTCGATGTGCGCATCATTAGCGCCACCCACCATGACCTCACACAGTTGGTGGCTGAAGGACGTTTTCGCGCTGACCTGTATTACCGGCTCAACGTGGTGCCGATCAACATTCCGGCACTGCGCGAGCGCAGTGAGGAAATCCCGCCGCTGCTGCATTACTACCTCGACAGCTTTAATGTCCGTTATCAACGCCAGGTTCAATGGAGTCTCGAAGCCCTCGATCTGATGTGCGACTACGCCTGGCCCGGCAACATCCGCGAGCTGATCAACATCGTCGAACGGCTGGTGGTGACCAATCAGACCGGGACTATTGAGGCGCTGGACATGCCTGAGGAGATCCTCAACCTCAACCCGCTGAATACCGATGACAGCCGCTTACCGCTGCGCAAGGTATTGGAAAATGCCGAGCGCAGTGCGATTCGTGCCGCGCTGCGTGTGCACAAGACCACGCGCCTGGCGGCCAAGGCGTTAGGCGTGAGTCAGGCGACCGTGGTGCAGAAAATGAAACGCTGGGAACATTCTGATTAGGATTTTAATCAGCCCCGAATAAATCGATCAGAAAACTAATCAGGACTGACCGGTAAAACCCCCTCCTGTTTTCGTGCGAATCGCGCAAAGGCCCACGCCACAGGGCTTTGCGGGTATTGGCACGTCTTTCGCTAACGCATATGGCACGTCTTCCAATAAAACAACATCCTCTGGACGAGCACTATGAACATCTCTGCTTTCAAAATCGCCAACAAATTGATCACTGGACAAGGCGCTATCGAGCAGCTTTCGGCTGAACTGACTCGCCTCAATGTCAAAAACCCGCTGATTGTCACCGACGCCATTCTGTTGGAATCCGGCACTGTTGATCTGGCGCTGGCGCAACTGGGTGGGCGCCGTTACGGCATTTTCGATCAGGTCAAACCGGAGCCTGAAATTGCCATCGTTGAGGACTGTACCCGCACCTATCGCAAGGGCAGCCACGACGGGTTGATTGCTGTGGGTGGCGGCAGCGCAATCGATATCGCCAAGGGCGTCGCGGCGTTTGCCGGACATGAAGGCCCGCTGGCCGAACTGTTCGGTGTCGATCTGGTGAAACGCAAAGGCCCCGTGCTGATTGCCATTCCGACGACCGCTGGCACCGGTTCGGAAGTGACCAACGTGGCCATCTTTTCTGACAAGCAAGCGAAGCTGAAGAAAGGCATTGTCAGCGACTACCTGCTGCCTGACGTAGCGCTGGTCAGCCCGATCATGACCCTGACTTGTCCGCGCAGTGTGACAGCGGCCAGCGGTGTCGACGCGCTGGTGCATGCGGTCGAGTCCTATCTTTCGGTGAATGCTTCGCCCATCACTGATGCCATCGCGCTGGGTGCGATCAAGCTGATCGCCAAGGCGTTGCCCAAGACTTATGCCAATCCGTCCAACCTCCAGGCCCGCGAAGACATGGCCACCGCCAGCCTGATGGCCGGCATGGCATTTGGCAACGCCGGGGTAGGCGCGGTGCATGCGCTGGCGTACCCGTTGGGCGGCCGGTTCAACATTGCCCACGGTGTCAGCAACGCCTTGCTGCTGCCGTACGTGATGGAGTGGAACAAGATGGCCTGCGTCGAGCGCTTCCGTGACATCGCCGAAGCCATGGGCGTGCGTGTCGCCGACCTGAACGACAAGGAAGCGGCGGATCAGGCTGTCAAAGCCATGGCGGATCTATGCGCCGCTGTGGATATCCCAACCGGTATGCGCAGTTTCAACGTGCCTGAGGATGCCATCCCGGCGATGGCCGAAGAGGCCAGTAAGATCGACCGCTTGATGCGCAACAACCCGCGCAAGTTGACCGCCACCGATATTGAGAAAATCTACCGCGCAGCCTACTGATCCCGAAAAGCCGCGACGCCCCAGCCTGGCGGTTCGGGCGTCTGCCATTACAAGACCAATAAAACAGGTGCACTCAATGTCCAACTCTACTGCGCAGCGGAGCGAAAGCCCGTACATCCCGCTGGGTCCTTTCAAGGTTCGGTTGCCGTTTATTCACTACAAAATCGAGCTTCCGGACTACCTCCAAGGCTTGCTGATGTGTGCCGTGGATCTGGCCGCCATTCCGCTGATGACCGAACTGCTCGGCATGCCATTTGAGGTCGCGTTGGCTGTCGTGATGCTCAACGGCTTGCTTTACCTCGTGCACCATTTGCTCGGTGACCCGACCGTACCTGGCTGGATCACCCCGGCGGTACCCCTGTTGATGGCTTACTGTGCTCAATTTCCAATGGGCCCGGAGCGTGTCCACGCCTTGATTGCCTTCCAGTTGATGTTGGGGGTTTTTTCAATTGCCCTAGGGGCTACCGGGATGGCGAAGAAGGTTGTGGAGTATGTGCCCTCAGCGATCAAATCCGGGATTATCGTCGGTGCCGGCTTGAGTGCGGTGATCGCGGTGTTCCAGGTTGGCGGTAAATTCAATGTGCTGCCCTGGACCATTTCCATTGCGGTCGGCATCGCCTTCTATCTGATCTTCTCCCAGCACTTCAACGAACTGAAGCAGCGCAACCGCTTCTGGTGGAACTTCGCCAAGCTCGGCATCTTGCCGATCATTCTGTTGGCGGTGGTGATTGCGCCGCTTTTCGGTGAGGCGCCATGGCCAACCATTCAGTGGGGCATCAGCAAACCGGATTTCGCCGGGTTGTGGAGCAACTACACCGTGTTCGGTCTGGGCATGCCGCCACTGTCGATGTTCATCTCCGCGTTGCCGACCATGCTGGCGGTGTACATCATTGTCTTCGGCGATGTGCTCAGTGCGAAATCGCTCCTCGATGAGGCGGAAACTGTCCGCACTGATGAAGTCGTCGACTACAACGCCGATCGCTCTCACCTGATCTTCGGCGCGCGTAATGCGTTCATGAGTATCTTTGGCCCGGATGTCGCCATGTGCGGCCCAAAATGGGCGGCGATGCTGGTGGTGGTGATCGAGCGTTTCAAAGGTGGGCCGAAGGCGATGAAGTCGATCATCGGCGGTGTCGGGTCGTTCCGTTGGGGGACCAACACCGGTCTGCTGTTGTTGCCGGTAGTGACTCTGGTACAGCCGATTCTCGGTGTTGCTCTGTCGCTGACGTTGCTGATCCAGGGTTATGTGAGTGTGCGTCTGGGCATCCTTGAAGCTCGTAGCCAGCGCGACTTGGGTATCGCGGGCGTGATCGGCGCGGTACTGGCGATCAAGGGGGCGAGCTGGGCATTCGGGATTGGCGTTGTGTTGTGCTTGCTGATCTACGGCAAAAACTTCTTCAAGGGCGAGGTGGATGGGACATTTGCCAAGGATCTGAAGGCGGCGCCTACCAAGCCAGCCAAAGGTGCTGAGTCG
>NZ_JBFUIC010000215.1:0-7835 GCF_056402075.1 Pseudomonas sp. P4_C3 | reverse complement strand
CGCGTGTCTACCGGATAAACACGGCGCCTTTGAAACCATCGCTGCGATGCGGCGACCCGACAAGCCAGCTCCTACAGTCAGCGACATCCAAAGGTGGTCGCGTCCAAAAAACAAAACCCGCTTCCCGAAAGAAGCGGGGGCGAGTGGAGCTTATGCCTGGGTCGCGTACTTGGCCAGACGAGGGTCGGCTTTGAGCACGGCCAGGGTATTGGTATGCACGTCTTCGGCAGTCACGTCAGCCTTGCTGAAGATCTGCTGGAAGTGCTCGTGAGTGACGGCGGCGAAGTGCGCACGGTCTTCCGGCGCCACGCCCAGTACCACGGCATAGGTGGTCAGCGCTTCGCCCTGACCTTTGGCCATGTCTTCGGACAGCTCGTTCATCATGCCATTCATGGCAAACCAGGATTTACCGCCATAGGTCAGCGACGCGTTGGTTGCGCAACCGTTGGTACCGGAGGTCATGCCGAAGGTTGCGTTGCCGGAGGTGCCGTTGGTGGTGGATGCCAGGAAGTGGGCCGGAGTACCACGCTGACCTTCGAACAGCATGTTGCCCCAACCGCAATCCGGGCCGCCCGGCGCCTGAGCCATGGCGTTGATGGATACGGCGGTGAAGAGAGTACCGAGAAGAATCCGTTTCATAGCTTTGTTCTCTTTATGTGCCTACCAATGGACAAGTGGGCCGGTCATTAGTCCAGCCGCGCAGTCTGGAGTTTAGGCACGATCACGGGGCTCCGTGATTTTTTGCAAAAGACTCATGGGAAACCGTGGCGCAAGCCCGGCCCGCCTGGGGTTGGCGGATTGACGATGCTCAGGCCTGCGGCGCTCCTTGCCAGTCGGGTATGGGCGGCGCCAGAATGCTGCCATCTGCCCCGCCTGATTGTTAAGGAAGCCCGATGCCTGATCCTGTTGCTGCCAGCTTGCGTCTAGCGCCCGAAGCGCTGACCCGTCCGTTTTCCGCTGAACAGTTCAGCTTCTCTACCACCAATGATCTGGAGCCCTTTCGCGGTGTGCTTGGCCAGGAACGTGCGGTCGAAGCCTTGCAGTTCGGTGTGGCCATGCCACGCCCCGGTTACAACGTATTCGTCATGGGCGAGCCCGGCACTGGCCGGTTCTCGTTCGTCAAACGCTATCTCAAGGCCGAAGGCAAGCGCCTGCAGACCCCGGCGGACTGGGTCTATGTCAACAATTTCGATGAGCCGCGCGAACCACGTGCCCTGGAATTGCCGTCGGGCACTGCCGGTAACTTCATTGGAGATATCAACGGTCTGATCGACAACCTGCTGGCGACGTTTCCGGCAGTCTTCGAGCATCCGTCCTACCAACAGAAGAAAAGCGCCATCGACCGCGCCTTCAACCAGCGCTACGACAAGGCCCTGGACGTCATCGAGCGTCTGGCCCTGGAAAAGGACGTCGCGCTCTACCGCGACGCCAGCAATATCGCCTTCACCCCAATGGGCGATGGCAAGGCGTTGGACGAAGCTGAATTCGCACAACTGCCGGAAGCCGAGCGCGAGCGCTTTCACGAGGATATTTCGGTACTGGAGGAGCGCCTGAACGAAGAGCTCGCCAGCCTGCCGCAATGGAAGCGCGAATCGAGCAACCAACTGCGTCATCTGAACGAGGAAACCATCACCCTGGCCTTGCAGCCGTTGCTGTCGCCGTTGTCGGAGAAATACGCCGAGAACGCTGCGGTGTGCGGTTATCTGCAAGCCATGCAGGTGTATTTGCTCAAGACGGTGGTCGAGCAACTGGTGGACGACAGCAAGACCGATGCCGTCGCCCGCAAGCTGCTGGAAGAGCAATACGCACCGAGCCTGGTGGTTGGTCATTCGGCCAGCGGCGGTGCGCCGGTGGTGTTCGAGCCGCACCCGACCTATGAAAACCTCTTCGGTCGCATTGAATACAGCACCGATCAGGGCGCGCTGTACACCACTTACCGCCAACTGCGGCCGGGTGCTTTGCACCGGGCCAATGGCGGTTTCCTGATCCTTGAAGCGGACAAGATGCTCAGCGAGCCATTCGTGTGGGATGCGCTCAAACGCGCCCTGCAATCGCGCAAGCTGAAAATGGAGTCGCCGCTGGGTGAGCTGGGCCGTCTGGCCACCGTGACCCTGACACCGCAACACATTCCGTTGCAGGTCAAAGTCGTCATCATTGGTGCCCGTCAGCTGTATTACACGCTGCAAGACCTCGATCCGGACTTCCAGGAAATGTTCCGCGTCCTGGTGGATTTCGATGAAGACATCCCGATGGTCGACGAGAGCCTGGAGCAGTTCGCCCAGTTGCTCAAAACCCGTACTTCCGAAGAAGGCATGGCACCGCTGACCGCCGATGCGGTGGCCCGCCTGGCAACCTACAGTGCGCGTCTGGCCGAGCACCAGGGGCGCTTGTCGGCGCGTATCGGTGACTTGTTCCAACTGGTCAGCGAGGCGGACTTCATCCGCCATCTGGCCGGTGATGAAATGACCGACGCCGGGCACATTGAACGGGCACTCAAAGCCAAGGCCACGCGGACCGGGCGGGTTTCGGCGCGGATTCTCGACGACATGCTGGCCGGGATCATCCTGATCGACACCGCGGGCGCGGCAGTCGGCAAGTGCAACGGCCTGACCGTGCTGGAAGTCGGCGATTCGGCCTTTGGTATACCGGCGCGGATTTCCGCCACGGTGTACCCGGGCGGCAGCGGCATTGTCGACATCGAGCGCGAGGTCAACCTCGGCCAGCCGATCCACTCCAAAGGCGTGATGATCCTTACCGGTTATCTGGGCAGTCGTTACGCCCAGGAGTTTCCGCTGGCGATTTCCGCGAGTATCGCCCTGGAGCAATCCTACGGTTATGTCGATGGCGACAGTGCTTCCCTGGGCGAGGCCTGCACCCTGATCTCGGCCTTGTCGAAAACCCCGCTCAAGCAATGCTTTGCCATCACCGGTTCGATCAACCAGTTCGGCGAAGTGCAGGCGGTCGGCGGAGTCAACGAGAAGATCGAGGGCTTCTTCCGTCTGTGCGAGGCCCGCGGGTTGACCGGCGAGCAGGGGGCAATCATTCCTCACGCCAACGTCGCCACGCTGATGCTCGACGAGAAGGTGCTGGCGGCGGTACGTGCGGGGCAATTCCATGTCTACGCGGTCCGTCAGGCCGACGAAGCCTTGAGTTTGCTGGTTGGCGAGCCAGCCGGCGAGCCGGACGAGAATGGCGAATTCCCTGAAGGCAGCGTGAACGCACGGGTCGTGGAGCGCCTACGGGTTATCGCGGAAATGATCAGCGAAGATGATCTGAAGGAAGCCGAGAAGGAGTTGGCGCAAGAGGCGTTGGCGGAAACAAAGCCAGCTTGATACCTGTTTGAGTCTGGCTCACCTCGGTACTGTGGGAGCGAGCCTGCTCGCGATGAGGGACTGACATTCAACCCATATGTTGACTGAAGGTCCGCCATCGCGAGCAGGCTCGCTCCCACGGTTTTTTGTGGTGAATGTCGAAAAGCGTCATCGAAATGACGTCAACATTCACGCGGTGACCATTCGGCGCCTTTCGGTATCGCACTGCCTGCAAGCCAGACTTTTCTTCTATTCTCAGCTCAGGGATGTCGACAGTAATCACAGGATCGAAACAGCCTTCACATGGGGGCTGAATACCGGATCTACCGAGGGTCGCCGCCATGTCGCGCAACCTCTGCCTTACCCGTCAATGCCTGGGCCTTGAGACCCGTATCGAGTGTGCCATCCGTCCGTTGGCGGGAGATACGGGCATGTGGACTCTGCTGTTCGCCGCCGGAATGGCCGGTGAACAACCTTCGGCTATCAAGGCCCAAGGCCCGTTTCACGGTCCGTTCGTCGCTGAATCAATCCTCGACACCATCGTTGAAAGCCTGACCTTGCACGGCTACGAGTTGGCCAACGATCCGCAAATCTGGTGCTTGCACCTGCAAGCCCAACTGCGGGAAATCAACGGTGGTCGCTGCCGAAACATGGGCGGCTTCGAGTTTCACCCCGAGTACTGATTCGCACTATTGATCAAGGCGCGTCATGTCGGCCTTGTCGAGTTTGACCTCGAAACCATACTGCACGGTGGCGAGGTCAGTGCGCTGATAGGTTTCCAGGCGCGTAGGCTGTCCGTAGAAGTAATGCACGGCAAACTGCGCCGGCCCTTGTGCGCTCGCGCCATGGCTGACCGATAGAATCTCCTTCAAGTAATTGCCGGTGTCGTCCTTGGCGAAAAAGCGCCAGTCCTGGGCGGGAAACTGCTTCAAATCAACCACCAGAGCATTGGCTTTAAGCTCGAGGCCTTTGGGCAGTTGGCGGGCGTCGACGGTTTTTTGCTCGACGGTGGCCAGGAACAGCGGCATCGAGCCCACCGCATAGGCCGGCGTTTGCGGAAACAGATTCAGATCGTAGGTAATGGTGCCGCGCAGGGGATCGATCTGGTACGCCTCGGGCGGCAACTCGATCGGCTCGTCGCGTTTGCCACTCGCGTCTTCGGTAAAGAAACTCACCGGACTTTCACCGGGGTTGAACGATGTGCCGAGCAGTTCATCGTTGAAGCTGCGCAGATGAGTGAGTTCGATTCGCGCAGCACTGGGGTCATCGACCGACTGACTGATGCTGACGTTCTTTTTCAGTTGATCCTCGCTCAGCGTTGCCCCTTTGAGCCAACCGGGCGCCTGGTCGTCATAGACCACCACGGGCAGGTTCAAGGGCTGGATGGTCTTGTCCGTGGTCTCGGCATCGAAGTGCCGGACCGGCAGGTCGAGGCTCTTGCGGGTGACCGTGACGGCGGAAAAATCCAGCATGCTGACTTCGAGGGTTTCGATCGTCCCGTTGAAGTACACCTTCGAATAATGTCGAGTCTGCCGTTTCTCAAAGTTGCGCTGTTCTTCGTCGAGCTGTTTTTCCAGGGCCTCGCTCCAGCTTTTTTGCTGCTGCATCTTGGCCAGCTGCTGCTGATAGAACGCAATTTGTACCGCGGTTTCGTTGATTGAGCCGGCGCGCGAGATGAATTGCCCGGTGCTGTCCGTGGCCTGGACGATCAGTGGGTTCAGCGGTGTTTCTCTGACTTCGGGGGCTAGCGGTGCGCTGTTGTTGTATTCGATTTCCGCGTAGTTGTTCGTCAGTGTGAGCAGGGTGACGCTCATGTTGTCATTGGTGCGGGTCTGGCCTATGTCCTTTTTCGTCAGGTCGAAGCTGTAGAGGCGGCGTGGCGCGATGACCTCGACTTTGCCCTGCAGGCTCACTGGTTGCGGTTGCTGTTTTCTGTCGATGTCGAGGCCTTCGATGAAGGGGTAGGCCACAGTCAGGTCATCGGGGGTGGTCAGGTTGGAACTCGATGGGCTGAGTTGAATGCCGGGGTCGGTTTCTGACCATTCCGGCTGGAATGGGATCACTCGTTTATTGCTTAGTGTGACCGACTGCCATTCCAGGCCATGGGGAAACAAAAACGCGGCAGGAACGCTGAAAGTGAAGGGAAACACCGGTTGCAGATCGGTCAGATAGTCGGAACTGGAGTCTTTTTGCAGCACGAACAACCCGTTGATGTAGGCGTCGACCAGGGCCTGCGGGGTCGGGTAGTGCTTGAGCATGGCGAGGGCGTCTTCGCCGTATTCGGTTTCCACCGGTTTACTCTCGAGCTTGAGTTGCGCGCGCTCGAGCAGCAGCAGTGAGCCGCCCAGCTCCGACACGGCATCCTTGAGCTTCGGATCCTGGATGGCGTCCAGCGACTTTTCGAATTGCGCGGTTTTTTCTTCGAGGCTGACCTGGCGTTTCTCATCGCTGGGCGAGCAGCCGCTTAGAAGCAGCGCCATGCAAATTCCGGCACTCGTCAAAGGCAATCGCACATCCATTTCCAGTCTTCCTGTCCGATATCACTGAGCGGTCAATGATTTGGACACTAGCAGAAAAACTTTGATACACAGGCGCAGGTGGCGGATTTTTCGACGGTTTCTGGCTGCTTCTGGGTATAGACGGGCGGCTGGTATACTCGCGGCCATTTTCAGCCCACATGTGAGATTCAATGGAACGCTTTATCGAAAATACAATGTACGCCTCGCGCTGGCTGCTGGCGCCGATCTATTTCGGCCTGTCCCTCGGGTTGCTGGCGCTGGCGCTGAAATTCTTCCAGGAAGTCTCCCACGTCATCCCGAACGTGTTTTCGATGGCCGAATCGGACTTGATCCTGGTGCTGTTGTCGCTGATCGACATGGCGCTGGTGGGCGGTTTGCTGGTGATGGTGATGATTTCCGGCTACGAGAACTTCGTCTCACAGCTGGACATCGACGACTCCAAGGAAAAGCTCAACTGGCTGGGCACCATGGACTCTTCGTCGCTGAAAATGAAGGTGGCGGCGTCGATCGTGGCAATCTCGTCCATTCACCTGCTGCGTATCTTCATGGACGCCAAGAATGTCGATCCKGAACATCTGCAGTGGTACGTGATCATCCACATGACCTTCGTGGTTTCGGCATTCGCCATGGGTTACCTGGATAAACTCACCAAGCACTGATCCACACCGGCTCCCTTTGTGGCGAGCGAGCTCCCTCGCCACAACCTCCTGCGATAACAGACAAACGGTCTGGCCAGTGGCTTGTGCTTTGATGCGCCGAGGCCTATCCCTGTAAGTATGTTGGCTCGCCACTGCGTGAGGTGCGTTCATGACCCTGAATGAGTTGAATGCGTATGCCATCGCCGGAAAGGTCGATGAGCTGAACCTGATCTCCATGGAGGGGGGCATTTACCTGCTGGAGGCACGGATGCATGGCGCGGCGTACCCCCTGAGCGATACGCACGGCCAGATGATGAGCCTGCGTTCGGTGGAGCATGCCCGTGATGTGCTGCGCTCCTTTCCCAAGTTGCACTTCAACCTTGTGCACACGGTCGTGCATGACGAAATGTGCGGGCTGGTTGCCGACGTGGAAGAAAACCTGAAGGTGCCGATCGCCTGAGGTCCCTCATCAATGGCATGACATCTGTGCTAGTCTGCTGGCCCTTTTGGTTCCGGGCGCTCCGGGACGCGCTGTGCACGCATGGCAAGTTCCCGAGCCGTCCGCACAGCGGAGCAGTGTCATGTCCGAAGTAAATCTGTCCACCGACGAAACCCGCGTCAGCTACGGTATTGGCCGTCAGTTGGGCGACCAACTGCGCGACAACCCGCCACCGGGCGTCAGCCTGGACGCGATCCTGGCTGGCCTGACCGACGCATTCGCCGGCAAGCCAAGCCGTGTGGGTCAGGAAGAAATGTCCGCCAGCTTCAAAGTCATCCGCGAAATCATGCAGGCCGAAGCTGCAGCCAAGGCTGAAGCGGCTGCTGGCGAAGGCCTGGCTTTCCTGGCTGAAAACGCCAAGCGTGACGGCATCACCACTCTGGCTTCCGGTCTGCAGTTCGAAGTGCTGACCGCTGGCGAAGGCGTCAAGCCATCCCGTGAAGACTCTGTGCGTACTCACTACCACGGCACCCTGATTGATGGCACTGTGTTCGACAGCTCCTACGAGCGCGGCGAGCCTGCAGAATTTCCGGTTGGCGGCGTGATCGCCGGCTGGACCGAAGCCCTGCAACTGATGAGCGCCGGCAGCAAATGGCGCCTGTACGTGCCGAGCGAACTGGCATACGGCGCTCAAGGCGTTGGCAGCATCCCGCCGCACAGCGTACTGGTGTTCGACGTCGAACTGCTCGACGTTCTGTAATACCCGCTGATTACCTGTAGGAGCGAGCCTGCTCGCGAAAAACTCAAAGACACCGCGTTCATTCAGAATGGCCACGTTATCGTTGACGCCCATCGCGAGCAAGCTCGCTCCTACAGATATCCCTTAGTGCGTACGCGCGACCGCGAACTCACTCAGTTCAACCAGTGC
>NZ_JBFUIC010000214.1:0-7836 GCF_056402075.1 Pseudomonas sp. P4_C3 | reverse complement strand
CCAATCACGCCCGGTTGCAGACGAATCTGTGTGCCTTGCCCGCGAATCTCACGCGCGTTCCAGTTATCCCCAAGCACGATCAAAACCGAATCGCTGATGGCCTGACCAGAGAGGCTGGTGCCAGCGGCGCGGAAAGTTACCGGAACGTGATCGCGCTGCGCCAGTTTCAGTAGCGCCACCACTTCGTCTTCGGACTCGACGCGGATTACCAGTTGCGGAATCAACCGATAGAAACTGGCATCGGTGCCGAAGGCCAGGGTCGACAGCGGGTCGTCGAAGCGTCGCTCTTGTGGAATCAGTTGCTGTGCATCACGCAGGAAAGCAGCCGGTAGACTCATTGGTCCTCCAGGATCAATACCACCAGGTCTTTCGGACCGTGGGCGCCGTACGCCAGCACTTGCTCGATGTCGGCAGTCTTCGACGGGCCGGACACCAGCAACGCATTGGTCGGCATGCCCTGGGCCCATTCGAACTCCTGCTGCACCTGATAGAAGTTGTCGCGGATTTCACTGGCCTTGAGCAGGGCGAAATGCACCGGTGGTGCGAGGCTCATCAGGCGCGGTTCTTCCCGCGTCGGCCAGAGAATCAGGCTACCGGTCGCCGCGATGGCGCCGAGGCTGGCGGTCAGGCTCGCCGGGGTGTCGTTGAACAGTTCGGCCTTCCATTCTTCAACCGGGCGGTCGTAGGCCTTGAGCTTCGGTAAATCGGGATTGTTCGCCCAGTGCTGTGTGATCCGTTGACCGTGGGGCGTTGTCGGTGCGATCAGCAGACTCGGCAATTGGCGCTCGCGCAGCAATTGCGCGAGTAGCGTCGGCCATTCTTGGCCGGACGTCAGATGAATTTCCGTGTGCACCGCTTCCATCAGTTTGCGCAGTTGCGCAATGCGTTGCTCAGGCGCGTAGGTGTAAGGCTGGGTCACCAGATCGATATCGAAGTTATCGGCCACTGGCGTGGTGCCTGTCAGACTTTTACGCAGTTTGGCGAGGATATTTTGCTTGGCGCTCATCAACGGTCTCCCTGTTTGGCCAAATGCTCGCGGGCCATGTCATGCAGTGAGCGGGCGGCGGGTTTGGGTGCGCTGTGGTTTTGCGTCCACGGACCGACATTGCTCGGCGTGAGGGCGCGCAAACGGGTGGCGAAGAATCCGAACAGGCGATACAGCGTCGGCGAGCTGTTGAGCTTCGCCCAGGCATTCCAGATGAACCGCTCCTTGCGCGAATACTTGCTGCCCTGACCGCGCATCACTTGATGGGGGCTGTCGGGGGCCTTGACGTTTTCTTCCCGCAGGCGACGCAACAGAGCAGGGATCGRAATTTTCACCGGGCAGACTTCACCGCAGGCGCCGCACAGCGACGAGGCGCTCGGGTGATCCGGCACTTTCGCCAGGCCAACCATGTGCGGGGTGATGATTTTTCCGATAGGCCCGGGGTAAACCTCCCCATAGGCGTGACCACCGATTCGGGTGTAGACCGGGCAATGATTCATACAGGCGCCACAGCGAATGCAGTTCAGGGTCTGGCGCAGTTCGCTGTCGGCAAAGGCCTGGCTRCGGCCGTTGTCTAGCAGTACCAGGTGCACCTCCTGCGGGCCGTCGAGTTCATGTTCCTTGCGCGGGCCGGAGATCATGTTGACGTAAGTGGTGATCGGAATGCCCAGGGCCGAGCGGGTCAGCARTGACAGCAACGGCACCACATCGCGCAGGTTCTCGACGACTTTTTCGATGCCGGTGACGGCGATATGCACGGGCGGCACCGTGGTGGTCATGCGGCCGTTGCCTTCGTTTTCTACCAGCAGCAGGGTGCCGGTTTCGGCTACGGCGAAGTTGACACCGGAGACACCGATGTCCGCTTCGAAGAATTTCTGCCGCAAGACCTTGCGACCGATCTGAATGAGTTGGTCAACGTCCTTGGTGTATTCCACGCCAAGTTTGTCGTGGAACAAGGACGCGACCTGACCGGCATTCTTGTGGATTGCCGGCATGATTATGTGTGAAGGCTTCTCGTGGTCGAGCTGGACGATGTACTCGCCCATGTCCGATTCCAGGCATTCAATGCCCCGATCAGCGAGGAAATGGTTCATCTCCATTTCTTCGCTGACCATCGATTTGCCCTTGATCACTTGCCGCCCCTCGTGAGCGCGGATGATCGAGAGGACGATGCCATTGGCCTCGTCCACCGTTTCCGCCCAGTGCACTGTCACACCGTTGCGGGTCAGGTTCTGTTCCAGTTGCTCGAGCAGGTCGGGCAACTTGGAGAGCGCGCGGGCACGGATTGCATTGCCCAGTGAGCGCAAGTGTTCTCTTTCATGGGCATCGCTGAACGCCGCTGCCCGTTTGCTCATCAGTGAATCCATCGCCTTGCGAAAGTTGTTTCGCAATTGCGCGTCACCCAACGCCTTGTGGGCGCGGGTGCGGAAATCTTCTTCTACGGCAACCGTAGGAATAATCGCGGAAGTGCTCATCGGGCACCTCCGGTACGCTGCCAGAGGAAGCTGGCCAGATGCTGACCGCGTAACGCTTCCTGCTGTTTTTCCAGCGAGCCGTTGATGTTCATCAAGYAGCCGCAGTCGGCACTCAATATCTTGTGCGCGCCGGATTCCTTCAACGCCCGGGTCTTGTCAGCCACCATCGCGCCGGAAATGTCTGGCATACGGACGCTGAATGTCCCGCCGAAGCCACAGCATTCACTTTCGTGGTCGTGGTCGACCCGTTCCACGTTGCTCAACTGCGCCAATAATTCGCGGCCGTGCAGGTGGGTGTTCATCTCGCGGCGTGCCGAGCACGAGGTGTGCAGCGCCACTTTTACCGGCTCGCCGCTGTCCTTGAGCTGCACCTTGCAGACAAACAACAGGAACTCGGCCAGCTCGTAGGTTCTGGCCGCCAGGGCCTGAACCTGTTTCAACGTCTCCGGCTCGTCCTTGAACAAGTCGGCGTAATGTTCGCGCAGCATGCCCGCGCAAGAGCCCGACGGCACCACCACCGGATAGTCGCCGGCAAACAGCGCCAGTTGCGAGCGCGCCACGGTCCGTGCCTGTTCGGTGTAACCCGAGGTGTAGGCCGGTTGGCCGCAGCAACTTTGCCCTTGCGGGTACTCGACACGAATGCCTTCGCGCTCGAGCAGGTGGATCGCATCCATCCCGGCTTGCGGGTAGAACAAATCGACCACACAGGTCCCGAACAGGTAGACCCGTAACGGTTTCTCGCTGGGGTATTGTCGAGGCTCGGGCAGTGGCGGGGCGACACGGGTCGCATTCGGCACGGCGTTGTAAAAAAGCTCGCTCATCAGGCGGTCTCCGGGTGGTCCCGGTTATTCGTCTGTTGAGGCTGCTGAATATAGAGCGGCAAGCTTTCAGCAGCCTTACAGACCGGGGTGTGAATAGCGGACGCCGGGGGCGTGGCCCGGCGTCGGTTTTTATCGTATTGCCTGTAGTCCTAGTGCACCAGCATGCCGGTGAACCAGTAGGCCTGGGCCAACGTGATCAAGCCGACAATCGTTGCAAAGAATAGGCTGTGCTTGAGGGTGAAGCGGAACAGATCCGATTCTTTGCCCACCAGGCCGGTCGCGGCGCAGGCCACGGCGATCGATTGTGGCGAGATCATCTTGCCGGTCACGCCGCCGCTGGTGTTCGCCGCCACCAGCAGGGTGTCGTTGACACCGATCTGGTGCGCAGTGGTCGCTTGCAGCGAACTGAACAGGGCGTTGGACGAAGTATCGGAACCGGTGAGGAACACGCCCAGCCAGCCGAGGAACGGCGAGAAGAACGGGAACGCTGCACCTGTCGCCGCCAATACCAGGGCCATGGTCGAGGACATGCCCGAGTAGTTGGTGACGAAAGCAAACGCCAGCACCATGCCGATGGACAGGATCGGCCAACGCAGTTCGTAGAAGGTCTCTCTCAAAGTGGTCAGACCAGTTTTTAGATTGACCTTCAGCACCAGCATCGAGATCAGCGCCGAGAAGAAAATCGCCGTGCCGGTGGCGGAAATCGGGTCCAGTTTGAACACTGCCGGAAGGGCAGTCGGCGCGGCCACGATCGGTGCGACCTTGATCACCATCTGGTCCAGGTGCGGGATGGCGAAGTTGAACACGAAGCTGTACATCGAACCGCCGGCGGCGAACATCGCCTTGAACGGTTTCAGGGTCCAGATCGTGACCAGTACGGTGAGGATCAGGAACGGCGACCAGGCCTTGAAGATTTCCCCAAGACTGTAGGGCGAAGCCACGGTGGTGCGCTTCTGGCCGAAACCACCGACGCTTGCGCTCACCACGGAGGCCGAGACAGCGCCGACGATGTGTTGGCCGGCGGCGCGTTTTGGTTGCCAGACTTTCAGGAACAGGGTCAGGGCAATCAGGCTGACCAGGGCCGAGGTGATGTCCGGCAGTTCCGGGCCGATGAAGTTCGAGGTGAAGTACTGGGTGACGGCAAAGCTCAAGCCGGCCACCAGGGCTGCCGGCCAGGTTTCCCGCACGCCGCGCAGGCCGTCCATCATGAACACCAGCCAGAACGGCACGAACAGCGACAGCAGCGGCAATTGGCGACCGGTCATGGCGCCGATCTTGAAGGCGTCGATGCCAGTCACTTGCCCGGCCACAATGATCGGAATGCCCAGCGCGCCAAAGGCTACCGGCGCGGTGTTGGCGATCAGGCACAAGCCGGCGGCGTACAGCGGGTTGAAGCCCAGTCCTACCAGCAGGGCTGCGGTAATCGCCACCGGAGCGCCGAAACCGGCCGCCCCTTCGAGGAAGGCACCGAAGCAGAAGCCGATCAGCAGGACCTGCAGGCGCTGGTCGTCGGTGATCGACAGGACCGAACTGCGGATGACTTCAAACTGACCACTCTTGACCGTCAGTTTGTAGAGGAACACCGCTGCCACAATGATCCAGGCAATCGGCCACAGGCCATAAGCGAAGCCATACCCGGCGGCGGCGAACGCCATATCGACCGGCATCTGGAACGCGAAGATCGCCACCAGGATCGACAACGCCAGGGTGATGCTGCCGGCCACATGGCCTTTGAGGCGGAACACGGCCAAAGCCAGGAAGAAAAATACGATAGGGATAACGGCTGCGAGTGCGGACAGGCCGAGGCTGCCGAGCGGGGTATAGAGCTGTTGCCAGGTTTGCATATGGGGTGGCCCCTAATTGTTGTTGGTCAGGCACTGATCAGCGTTCTTGGTTAATTGGTAAGACCAATTTACAATCGCTGTTGGCTAGGGTAAAAGCCTTGTAGGCGGTGTGTCAATTTGCCGCCCTAAAACTTTTGTCGAATGCGAAGTGCGCAGGTCGTCTGTCTGGTATGACCAAATGCGCTGTGGCAGGTGCTGGCGCGGCGCCGATAGGCCAGAATAGAGCCCCGGCGAGCCGTCGGATCGTGGAGTAATCGAGTTATGGGGTTTGATCAGATTCGTCAGCGCCGTTTGTCTGACGATATTGTCGAGCAGCTTGAGGGCATGATCCTCGAGGGCACGCTGAAAGCGGGTGAGCGCTTGCCGGCCGAGCGCGCGCTGGCCGAGCAATTTGGCGTGTCACGCCCTTCGTTGCGCGAAGCCATTCAGAAGCTGACCGCCAAGGGCCTGCTGGTCAGTCGCCAGGGTGGCGGCAACTATGTGGTGGAATCACTGGGTAGCACCTTCAGTGATCCCTTGTTGCATCTGCTGGAAAGCAATCCTGAGGCGCAACGYGATCTGCTGGAGTTTCGCCATACGCTGGAAGCGTCTTGCGCCTACTACGCGGCGCTGCGTGCCACGGAGGTGGATCGCGAACGGCTGACCGCTGCGTTCAACGAACTGCAGGACTGCTATTCCCGTCACGAAGAAGTGAGTCGTGCCGAAGAGGGGGCTGCAGACGCAAGTTTTCACCTGGCGATCGCCGAGGCCAGCCACAATGCCGTGTTGCTGCACRCCATTCGCGGGCTGTTCGACCTGCTCAAGCGCAACGTGGTGACCAACATCGGTGGCATGTACAAGCAGCGCACCGAAAMCCGCGACATGTTGATCGCGCAGCATCGGGAGTTGTATCAGGCGATTATCGAGGGGCGGGCGGAGCAGGCACGGGAAGTTTCCAGTCGACACATTCTGTATGTACAGGAGGTGCTGGAAGAAGTGCGTCAGGAAGTGCAGCGCATGGCCCGGGCGGAGCGGCGCAAGGGGATGTGATCGTTAAAACAAAAGATCGTCCGAACGCGGCCCGAGCCTGCGGACGATCTTTTCGAGGGCGCCGCGACACTCAGGCGGAAAAATCAGTCTTCCTTGCCCTTGTTGCGCACCGCACGCTGCAACTCGCGACCGGCGTCGCGTTCGCGCTCGGTATCGCGCTTGTCGTATTCCTTCTTGCCCTTGCCCAGCGCGATCTCGCACTTGACCATGTGCTTGCTCCAGTACCAGGACAGGCACACGCAGGCGTAACCCTTTTGCTGCACGGCAGCGGCCAGCTTTTCCAGCTCGCGCCGATTGAGCAGCAATTTACGGGTGCGCACCGGGTCAGCGATGACGTGGGTACTGGCGGTCGTCAGGGGCGTAATGTGGCTGCCGAGCAGCCAGGCTTCGCCATCCTTGAGCAGTACGTAGCTGTCAACCAGCTGCAGCTTGCTTGCCCGCAGACTTTTTACTTCCCAGCCGGCCAGGACCAGACCAGCCTCGAACCGATGTTCGATGAAGTAATCGTGTCGCGCCTTTTTATTTTGCGCGATGGTCCCTGTTGGGTGTTTCTTCTGTTTAGCCATAGGGGCGGCATTATAGGGAGTTGCACGCGAGTCGGCTACGGTGTTGCTACGTGCTTGAGCAGGTTGATTGAATCCCGGACAATGCGGCCTCTTTTTTGAACGCTTGGGCGTGATAACGATGTCGACAGACAAGGTTTCTGTCCACGGCAGTTGGGCTAGCCGCTGGGTCTTCATACTCGCCGCGACCGGTTCGGCCGTGGGGCTGGGTAGTATCTGGAAATTCCCGTACATGGTCGGTGTCTATGGCGGCGGCGCCTTCGTGCTGATGTTTCTGGCCTGCATCGCGCTGATTGGCGTACCGGTCATGCTGGCCGAAACCCTGATCGGCCGGCGTGCCCGGCAGAGCCCGGCCAATGCCTTGAAGACGCTGGCGGTCGAGGCGGGGCACTCGACGAAATGGTCCTGGGGCGCATTTGCCGGGATGATCACGGCATTGCTGATCCTGTCTTTCTACAGTGTGGTTGGCGGCTGGTCGCTGGATTACATCAYCGACATGGGGCGTGGCGATTTTCAGGGCGCGACGCCTGATCAGGTGGGGGCTTACTTCGGCAATGTGATCGCCGATCCCTGGCGCCTGACACTTTGGCACACGATTTTCATGCTGTTGTCCGCGGTGGTGATCGCCAAGGGCGTGGTTGCCGGGCTTGAGCGCAGTTTGCGCATCATGATGCCGTTGTTGTTCGTGATGATCCTGGTGCTGCTGGGCTACAGCATGACCACCGGTCATTTCATGGAGGGCGTGCATTTCATGTTCGACTTCCACCCGGAAAAGGTTCTGGACGGCTTGTTGCCCGCGATGGGGCATGCGTTCTTTTCCCTGAGCGTGGGCGTCGGCTCGATCATGATCTATGGCGCCTACATGCCGAAGAACTCGTCGATCTCAGGGACGGTCGTCGGCGTGGCGCTGCTCGATACCTTCGTTTCCCTGGTTGCCGGACTGGCATTGTTTCCGATTGTTTTCGCGGCGGGCCTGAATCCGAGCGAAGGGCCGGGGCTGATGTTCGTCAGCCTGCCGTTTGCCTTCGGTAACGTGGCGTTCGGGCAATTGATGGGGGTGGTGTTCTTCGTGCTGGTGGCGGTCGCTGCCTGGAGTTCGGCGATTTCCCTGCTTGAACC
>NZ_JBFUIC010000213.1:0-7850 GCF_056402075.1 Pseudomonas sp. P4_C3 | reverse complement strand
TTGCTGTTCATGGCTTCGCTGATGATCCAGCTGTTCCTGCCGCCCGGTTCGGCGTTCGACATTCTGCTGCGAGTGCAGTTGGTGCTGATCCTGTTCACCGCCGCCTACATGGCCGAGACCCTGCGCGGCGGTTTGCAGAATCTGCCCAGGGGCCAGTACGAAGCGGCCCAAGCCTTGGGCTTCGGCTACTGGAAAACCATGGGCCAGATCATCCTGCCGCAAGTGCTCAAGCAATCCATCGCTCCCTTGCTCACGCAATTTATCGGCCTGTTCAAGGAGACCACGCTAGTGATGATCGTCGGCGTGCTGGACATCGTCGGCATTGCCATGAGCACCGCCGCGGCGCCGGAATGGGTCGATTACGGCCATGAGATCTACGTGTTCCTGGCGATTTATTTCTTCGTCATCTGTTTTGCACTGTCGCGCTATGCCCGACACCTTGAACAACGAATGGAGCAGAACCGCTCATGAAAGTGAATCCCAAGGCTGATGCCGTACCTATCGTGCGCATCGAACAATTGAACAAATGGTTCGGCAATGCCCAGGTGTTGAAAAACATCTCCATGACAGTGCGAGCTGGTGAAAAAGTGGTGATCTGCGGGCCTTCCGGCTCCGGAAAATCCACGCTGATTCGCTGCATCAATCAGTTGGAGCAGCACCAGCAGGGCCTGATGGAGGTGCTGGGCGAGGAGCTCAACGGCAGCGTCAAAGGTCTGGAGCGGATTCGCCGCCAGGTCGGCATGTGCTTTCAACATTTCAACCTGTTTCCCCACCTGACGGTGTTGAAGAACTGCACCCTGCCGCAAACTTCTAACCTCGGCGTGCCTGAAGCCCAGGCCATTGAGCGGGCGTTGGGCTTGCTCGACAAGGTCAAGATGCGCGACCACGCCAACAAGTTCCCATCACAGCTGTCCGGAGGCCAGCAGCAACGTATCGCCATTGCTCGGGCTTTGTGCATGCAGCCCAAAGTCATGCTGTTCGACGAGCCGACCTMGGCCCTGGACCCGGAAATGATCGCCGAGGTGCTGGAGGTGATGACCGGCTTGGCCGAAGATGGCATGACAATGATTTGCGTCACCCACGAAATGGGCTTTGCCCGCAAGGTCGCCGACCGCATAGTGTTTATGGATCAGGGCGAAATCGTTGAAGAGGCGCCGCCCGAGCGTTTTTTCTCCGCGCCGAAATCCGCCCGCACCCAGCGTTTCTTGAGCCAGATTATCGATCACGGGGTGCACGCGCTATGACCCACTCAATTGCGATGGCCTTGCATGGCGGTGCCGGCGTACTCACCCCGGGACTGCTCGACCAGACCGATGAAGACGCGATTCACCAGGCGCTGCTGCTGGCGCTCAAAGCCGGTGTTGTCGTGTTGGAACTGGGGGGCAGCAGTCTGGACGCGGTGCAGGCCAGTGTGGTGGAACTGGAAGAGTGTCCCTGGTTCAACGCGGGCAAGGGCTCGGTGTTTACCCAAAGCGGCGACCACGAACTGGACGCGGCGATCATGAATGGTGCCAACCTGGAAGCTGGGGCCGTGGCCGGTATTCATCACGTGCGCAATCCGATTCGCGGCGCACGGGCGGTGATGGAACACAGTGAGCATGTGCTCCTGGCCGGTGTCGGCGCGGACCGTTTCCTGGCGGAACAACCGGGCCTGGAGCACGTCAGCAACAATTGGTACGACACGCCGCTACGCCTTCGCCAATGGGCCGCGCAACAAGAACAGCCGCAGACCGTGTCGTTGGAGCCGGGCGGTGTGGAGAGGAAGTTCGGTACGGTCGGCGCAGTGGCCCTGGACTGGCACGGGCATGTCGCCGCAGCCACTTCTACCGGGGGCATTACCAACAAGCGTTATGGGCGAGTAGGGGACTCGCCGCTGATCGGTTCCGGCACTTGGGCCGACGACCGCAGTGCGGCGATTTCCGCCACCGGCCATGGCGAATTCTTTATACGCACGGTGGTGGCCCACAACATCGCCTCCCGAGTGCGTCTGACCGGCGCGAGCCTGAATCACGCCTGCGAGCAAGTAGTGTTGGGCGAACTCAAGGACTTGGGGGGCAACGGCGGGGTGGTGGCGGTTTCACCTTCCGGTGAGACGGTACTCAGCTTCAACACCCCAGGCATGTACCGCGCCTGGCGCGATACCGAGGGCGGTTTGCATACCGCAATCTATGCCGGGGATGATCGTCTTCATCCTTAGATGCCTCTCTGTAGCCGCCAGGCTGTGCCAGCGGCTACAGCTGTAATGAATGGTTTGGCGCCTGTCTGAAGCATTGGGGAAAGAACTGGGTAAAGGTGTTTACTCGCGAATTGTGGGGCAGGAGAAGGCGCAGGTCATTGAATTCTTCCGAGGTTGACACGGAGGCTGACCTTAGGTGGGGCAGGGGCCATCGGTATTGCCTATGTTCAAGGTGGGTTGCCACAGCACCTGGAGGTTCTCGGGTGATTGGCCGTCGAGCAATGCGAGCATAAGCTCTATGATTTTTTTGCCGACGGCGAGTGGCTCGGCGGATTGCAAGTAGGTTATGTCATATCCCATGAGTGCATCTGGCGGGAGGCCGTCATGGACAATGATCGATATTTCGCTGCCTGGTTTGACACCCGCCTCGATGATCGCGCGCATGGCACCCGCCCCACAGGGAGGGTTGTCAACAATGACTGCGGTTGGGCGAGGATTGCATGAGAGGAGCCGCTTCATGGCCTCATAGCCTCCAGTGCGATCCAAGGTGCCTTCCACCATGTACTGCGCTTCAATCGGCAGTTGCGCATCGGCCATCGCCTTGAGGTATCCCTCGCGGGCCTGAGACACAAAACTCAGATCCAGGGGGCCGCTCARCAGGGCGATACGTTGGTGCTTGAGGCTGACCAGTCGCTCTACTGCCATGCGCAGGCCTGCCGCTGTGTCGAAGTCGAGCCAGGCGTATGGAGTGGGAAGAATGCTGCGTCCATAGGCCACGAAAGGAACACCTTTTTTGGCAAGGTAGGACAGTCGGGTGTCGTGCAAATGTGTTCGCGCCACGACCATACCGTCGACGCGTCGACCTTCAATCATTCGCTGGTAGGTGCGGATCTCATCGGAGTCGGACGCTGAAGCGAGCATCAGATCCATATCCGATTTACTCAGCGTTTCGGTCATGCCAGCGACCACTTGTAGGAAATAGGGATCGCCAAGGTCATGGACCATGAGCGGATAGACAATGCCGATGGCATCCGCGCGCCCAGTGGCCAAGCGGCGAGCTACTGGATTGGGGCGGTAGCCGGCAGCAGCAGCGGCGGTGGTGATTCGCTCGCGGGTCTTTTCGCTGACATCCGTGTAGCCATTGAGTGCGCGACTGACCGTGGTCTGGGACAAGCCGAGCTTGTGGGCGAGTTCTTTCAGATTCATTGACGATGATCGCCTGATTAGCCAAGAGCGCAATGCGACTGCATCAGGCGCCATGAAGTGAGTGCTTTTTCCAATACTACATATCCCATGCCGATCATCAAAGCGCTTTGACTCGTCGCAGCAGTGACGCCGGGCAGCGGGCGTATCTATGTCGCTCGGTGCGGAGTCGCACCTATCGCCTTCTAGCACGTGTGGCGGAATAGCGCCTTTTCCTTCGGCGTACTCCGTCTCCTTCACGTGACCGCCGGCCCGACGACCAAAAATCCTTCTTGCGTCTTTTTTCGAGCTGMTATAATCTTTTTCCAAAGCGCTTTGGAGATAATATAAAAGCGCTTTGGTAATGATCAAAAGCGCTTTGGATGCAGGTATTTGATGTATCTACAAAAACAATAATAGTTGGGGACGTGCCATGGGTAATACAGCGAAAAGAGGCCCAGTTCAGTCGCCCTCGCTCATGCGGGAGCAACGTTTGAAACATTTCAAGCTGCAAGGTGATCTGGGGCAAGACATCGTCTCGCCGGACGACGGACCCACACGCAACCTGACCAAGGCAAGTATCGCACTGACACTGGGGGTGGATCGAGCGTTCATGGCACGCCCGGAACTGCGCCTTTTCTATACCTATGCGCATTGGAACCAGGCCGCACAACAAGCGGCTGCTCCCGGTGACACGTTGTCGTCAACCGGCACCTTCGGTGATTCCCGCGATGGCTCGACGGCGATTGCAATTGGAGTGGTGGTAATCCGGACGTTTCCTGCGCAAGGCAAATGTTTATAAAAACAAGAGTTCAGCGCGCGAGCGTTTACTAGAGAAAAGTTCATGAATGACAACGTATCAAGACACGGCTATGTGTTGCCTGAAATCAATGCAACTTCTCTGAGTGAACGCTCCCGCGTAGATACTCTAAGTAAGGGTTTTGTTTTTCGTTATATGCTGGCGACCCTTGGTTTATTTGCCGGTCTTATGACGCCGGTCACCATGTCGCTGGCGATCAGAGTGAGTGAACTTGTACCTGCCGACAAAAACGCCACACTTGGTTGGATTCTGGGGCTGGGTGCACTGTTCGCAACATTAGCTAACCCTATTGCAGGTATGTTGTCGGACCGCCTGCGCTCGCGTTTTGGTCGTCGTCCGCTGCTCATCGGAGGGGTTCCAGGCGCTGTAGGGTGCTCATTAGTGATAGGGGCGAGTACCTGTATTTCCTCTATCACAATGGCATGGTGCCTGACTCAGTTATTTAGTAACGCATTCATTGTTATCTCTGGTGTCGTTTATGCACTCGGCGTCTTGTTGAATCCGCAGACGGCGGCACCGATCTTTGGCCCATTGTTTTTGGCGATTAACTCTGTAGCGCAACAGAGCTATGACGCCCTGTTCATGGGCGCAGCGATCTTCGCCTTCGCGGGCTCATTTACCGTGTTATTTGTTCGAGGCGCCGGTTAAGGCAGTTGTTTTCTCGAAATTATCATCTTTCATGTTCAAACAAGTGGAGTTTCAAATGTCGACTCAGATTAAACATCCGTTCGTGGCGGAATGCAGTATGGGGGCAGAGTGGTGGCGCAGCGCTGTCATCTATCAAATCTATCCGCGCTCTTTCGCCGACTCAAACGGTGACGGCATAGGTGATATTGTTGGAATCTCCTCGAAACTTCCCTACCTTTCTTCATTGGGGATAGATGCTATTTGGCTGTCTCCCTTTTATCGTTCTCCCCAGTTAGATGGCGGTTATGATGTGGCGGATTACTGCGATGTCGATCCACTGTTTGGTACGCTGGATGATTTTGATCGGATGTTGCGGCAGGCACACGACAAAGGGATCAAAGTCATCATTGACCTGGTTCCTAATCACACTTCTAGTGCCCATAACTGGTTTCAATCAGCTCTCAAGACACCTATGGGAAGTGCCGAGCGTAATCGCTATCACTTCCGTGAGGGTAAAGGCGAGAACGGCGAATTGCCGCCGAACCAGTGGAAAAGCATTTTCGGGGGGAGTGCGTGGTCACGCATTCCCGGAGAAACCCAATGGTATTTGCATCTATTTGATAGCAGCCAACCGGATCTTAACTGGGATAACCCCGAGGTCCGGGCAGAGTTTGAAGACATCTTGCGTTTTTGGTTGAAGCGAGGCGTCGATGGCTTTCGTGTCGATGTGGCACATGCGCTTGTGAAAGAATCCGGTCTGCCCGATTGGGAGGGCCAAGTTAAGGAAGGAAGTGGCATCAACTTTGGGCCGATGTGGGACCAAGAGGGAGTGCACGATATCTATCGAAGCTGGAACAGGGTGCTCAAGGAGTTTTCCGGCGATCGTATGCTGGTCGCCGAAGCTTGGGTGCAGCCACAATCCCGCTTGGCACGTTATGTACGCAACGATGAAATGCACCAGGCCTTCAACTTTGATTATTTGCTGGCTCGCTGGGATGCGATAGCGTTGAAAGAGGTGATCGATACTTCCCTGGCTGCTGCAGCCCATGTGGGCGCGTCGACGACCTGGGTCATGTCCAATCACGACACAGTGAGGCATACATCACGCTACGGCCTGAGCGAGCCTGGTTCTCGCCCCTTAGGTATTGATGCGTCGAGAGAGCAGCCGGATGAAGCTTTGGGGTTACGCCGCGCTCGTGGTGCAGCACTCCTAACACATGCATTGCCAGGCTCGGCTTATATCTATCAAGGTGAAGAGTTGGGTTTGCCTGAACATACAACCCTGGATGCCGCGCATCGACAGGACCCGAGCTTTTTTCGTACGAATGGATTGGAAATTGGCCGCGACGGTTGCCGCGTGCCAATCCCTTGGATTTCTGGGGAGGCCTCTTATGGATTCAGCACAACGGGGGAATCCTGGTTGCCTCAGCCAGAATCATTTTCCCGGTACGGTGCAGACTTGCAGCATGGAGACTCGCAATCAACGCTGGAGCTCTATCGCCAATTGCTAAAACTGCGTCGTGACTATGAATTAGGTAACGGTACGTTGACCTGGTTGCCTTCGGCACCAGGTGTACTGTTGTTTGAAAATGGCCCGATCCGCATCGTAATCAACTTCACCGATCTGTCCACGGCACTTCCTGACGGTCAGGTGCTGATTTCCAGCGTGCCGATCGATCAAAACTATTTACCGGCCAATGCGGCGGCATGGTTGAAGTGAGGTGATTGATTCCCCGCTCGGTAGGGCGGGKAGTACCAACCGTGCCCCTATCGGTACTCACGAATGGGTGTCTGGGCGCGCTGTTTCTATAGTTTACTCAAGGCGATTTTGGCGCTCTTGCAAGTGCCTGAACGCAACGATAAGAACAAGAAGAAAGTTGGAGATATTTATGATCAGTACTGCTTGCCATAGCGTGCTCAGAATCGCCCCTTCATTCGGGAGCGACGCTTGCACTGCCAATTACATCGGGGCTGGATCGAATACGACCACAGTGCTTGTTTACCACCGCGATTTTCTGTACCCATTCGGCCTTCTGGCTATCTCGTCCCAAAAGACAAAGCTTTCCACTGGCCGCTGCCCGCGAATCGAGCAAGTGTCCAAACATTAATTGTGCGCTTGGCGCGATGCGGTCCGCTCGAGTTGTTCGCGTGGATACTCTGGAGGAAAAATGTCACGAGTTCAGTTACGTAACGTAGGTAAGTCATACGATACCCACCAGATTATCAATAGTGTGAATCTGGATATCGAGGACAGTGAGTTCTGTGTCTTCGTAGGTCCTTCCGGGTGCGGGAAATCGACATTGTTGCGCATGATTGCGGGGCTGGAGGATATCACCGCCGGCGAACTGTTGATCGGCGATGTACTCGCTAACACCTTGCCACCGGCAAAGCGGGGCGTGGCGATGGTATTTCAGTCTTACGCGTTGTACCCACACATGAGCGTGTACGACAACATGGCCTTCGGGTTGAAACTGGCCGGCAAGGACCGCAAGGACATCAAAGAACGCGTCTTGCGAGCGGCGAATATTCTGCAGCTCGATCATCTGCTCGATCGCAAGCCCAAACAGCTTTCAGGTGGCCAGCGGCAACGGGTCGCCATTGGTAGGGCGATTGTCAGGAAACCCGGTGTGTTCCTGTTTGATGAGCCACTCTCCAATCTTGATGCCTCATTGCGCGTACAAATGCGCATCGAGATCGCCAAGCTGCATAAAGACCTCAAGGCAACCATGGTGTATGTGACCCACGATCAGGTTGAAGCCATGACCCTGGCGGATAAGATTGTGGTGCTCAATAAAGGCAATGTGGAGCAGATTGGCGCACCGCTGGAGTTGTACAACTATCCGCAAAATCTGTTTGTCGCCGGGTTCATTGGGTCCCCCAGGATGAACTTTATCGATTGCAAGGTTGTTCGCACTGATCGCCATGAAGCCATTGTCGCTCTGCCTGGCGGTACGCATGTGGCGGTGTCAGTTGAAGCGGGAAGCGCCAAGCCAGGCGACGAGGTGATCCTCGGCATCCGCCCCGAACACTTAGTCATCTCTAAAC
>NZ_JBFUIC010000212.1:0-7877 GCF_056402075.1 Pseudomonas sp. P4_C3 | reverse complement strand
GCGTCGGGTTTGGCGAGTATGGCGATGATCACGTGCGCTTTGCCCTGATCGAAAACCAGGATCGGATTCGCCAGGCCGTACGCGGGATTCGCGGGATGTTCCGGGCGGATGGGTTAGTCGCCAAATCCAACGTCTGACACAAAAACCTGTGGGAGCGAGCTTGCTCGCGATAGCGGTGTTTCAGTCGCCATTAAAGTTGACTGATACGACGCCATCGCGAGCAAGCTCGCTCCCACAGGTTTTTGTGTCAGACGTTGGATTTGGCGACTAACCCATCCGCCCGGAACATCCCGCGAATCCCGCGTACGGCCTGGCGAATCCGATCCTGGTTTTCGATCAGGGCAAAGCGCACGTGATCATCGCCATACTCGCCAAACCCGACGCCCGGCGAGACACACACCTTGGCCTCGGACAGCAGTTTCTTGGCAAACTCCAGCGAGCCCAGGTGCGCATAAGCCTCGGGAATCTTCGCCCAGACGTACATCGAGGCTTTCGGGTTTTCCACCATCCAGCCCAGTTCATGCAGGCCCTTGACCAGCACATTGCGTCGCTGCCGGTACTGCTCGGCGATGTCGCGCACGCATTGCTGATCGCCTTCCAGCGCGGCAATCGCCGCCACTTGCAGCGGGGTGAAGGTGCCGTAGTCGTGGTAGCTCTTGATCCGCGCCAGGGCGTTGACCAGTTCCGGGTTGCCGACCATGAAGCCAATGCGCCAGCCGGCCATGTTGTAGCTCTTGGACAGGGTGAAAAATTCCACCGCAATGTCCTTGGCCCCTGGCACTTGCATGATCGACGGGGCTTTCCAGCCGTCGTAGACGATGTCGGCGTAGGCCAGGTCGTGCACCACCAGCACGTCGTACTGCTTGGCGAGGGCAATGACCCGTTCGAAGAAATCCAGTTCCACACACTGCGCGGTGGGGTTGGACGGGAAACCGAGGATCATCATCTTTGGTTTCGGAATCGAGCCGCGAATCGCCCGTTCCAGTTCAGCGAAGAAATCCACCCCCGGCACCAGCGGCACCGAACGCACCTGGGCGCCGGCAATCACCGCGCCGTAGATGTGAATCGGGTAGCTCGGGTTCGGCACCAGTACGGTGTCGCCCTGATCCAGGGTCGCCAGCATCAAGTGCGCCAGGCCTTCCTTGGAACCAATGGTGACGATGGCTTCGCTTTCCGGGTCGATGTCGACCTCGTAGCGGTCCTTGTACCAGTTGGAAATCGCCCGGCGCAGGCGCGGAATACCCTTGGAGGTGGAGTAACCGTGGGTGTCTTCGCGCTGGGCCACCGTGACGAGTTTTTCGACAATGTGCGGCGGCGTGGCGCCGTCGGGGTTACCCATGCTCAAGTCGATGATGTCTTCGCCACGACGACGGGCGGCCATCTTCAGCTCGGCAGTGATGTTGAAAACGTAAGGGGGGAGTCGATCTATGCGCGCAAAGCGGCGCGGCGAACCTTGTTCGGCCATTGTTGCCTCGGATAACGTAAGCGCCCGGAACCGTCCGAGCGACGCTGGTCACTGCGGTGACCTGTGGCGGAATGTAAGGGCAGCTGTGGCAGACTGTCCAGCCTCAATGTAAAAAAATTTGTCCGAAGGAAAAGGTTCGATGGAATTTACCAGCGGCTTCTTGCTGAGCCTCTCGCTGTGCCTGGATATCGGCGTGGCCAACATCGCGATGATCACCCTGGCCATGCAGCGCGGCTACTTCCAGGGCTTTGCCCTGGGCCTCGGGACCTGCGTCGGCGACCTGATCTACGCGGTGCTGGCGCTGACCGGCATGACCGTGTTGCTGCAATACGAAACCGTGCGCTGGGTGCTGTGGATCGGTGGCTCGGCGCTGCTGGTGTATTTCGCGGCGAAGATGATCTATTCGGCGATTCACCATGAGGCGCTGTTGGCCGAGACCGCCGAGGTGGGCCACAACTCCCATCGCAAGGAGTTCTTTCGCGGGATTTTCCTGGCCATGTCGTCGCCCAGTGCGATTCTCTGGTTCGCCGCTGTGGGCGGTACGCTGATCGCCCGTTCCGGTGGCGGTGGCGCCCTCAGTTCCGCGCTGTTTCTCGGCGGCTTTCTCTGCGCGGGGATTCTCTGGTGTGTCGGGCTGTGCTTTGCCGCGAGCCACGGCGGCAAGTTGCTCGGCGACAAATTGCTGCGTTACTCCTACATGGCATCGGCGGCGATCTTCTGCTATTTCGCGGTCTACGTGATTCTATCTGGCTATAACGAGTTCGTTGGCGCCGCTGCCGTCGAGCAATTGCACGCACTGTAATTGGGCGAATCGGGTTTGGCTTCTATACTCCCAGCCGAACCCATTTTTTCGTTTCAGGAGTCGAGCCATGGATGAGCAAACACGCGTCGAAGTGACGGAACCACGCTTTGAACACGGACACTTCCTGCTGATCGCAGGGCTTCGCGAACGATTTACCCAAGAGACCACTAAAGACATTCCAGATCTCTGGGAAAAACTCGAGCCCCACATTGGGAACATTCCGGGGCAAAAAGACGAAGTGACTTACGGCGTCTGCTGCAATTTCGACGGCAAGGGCGGCTTCGATTACATCGCGGGGGTCGAGATCAGCAAACTCGACGATTTGCCGGACAAGTATCGTTGGGTAGAGATTCAGCCCCAGCAGTACGTCGTGTTCGAACATCAAGGACCGCTGGCCACATTGCCGCAAACCTTCCAATACATCCATGGCACGTGGTTGCCACAGTCCGGGCATGAGTTGCTGGCTGCCCCGGAATTCGAGCGCTACAGCGAAGACTTCAACCCCAGGCTCAACACCGGAAAGCTGGAAATCTGGCTGCCAATCAAGGCGTGACACCTGCAGCGAGAGGCGGATCAGCCGATTCGTCTCTCGATGTCCCACGGCGGCTGATTTATCATCCCCAGCCTTTCCCACGCTGATTCCGAGCTGCCATGAACACCGTCATCCGCAACGTCACCCCCGCCGATCTGGACCGCTGCTTTGCCATCGAAACCCTTGCCTATGAAGGTGACGAAGCCGCGACCCGCGAGAAGATCGCCACCCGCATCGCCACCTGGCCCGAGGGTTTTATCGTTGCTGAAGTGGACGGGGCAGTCGCCGGTTTCATCAACTCCGGTGCGGCGTTCCAGGTGGAAATGTCGGACGAGGCGTTCAAGGAACTGATCGGCCACGACCCGGCCGGGCCGCATGTGGTGATCATGTCGGTGGTAGTGCACCCGGATTATCAGGGGCAGGGCCTGGCCAAGCGCCTGATGGGTGAGTTCATCGAGCGCATGCGCGCGATGGGCAAGGTCAGCATCAACCTGATGTGCAAGGAACGGCATATTCCGTTGTATGCCGGGTTCGGTTTTGCCTACGTCAAACCGTCGGCCTCGGACCATGGCGGCATGGCGTGGCATGAGATGGTGCTGGAGTTGTAAGCCACACTGAAGATCCCCTGTGGGAGCGAGCTTGCTCGCGATWGCGGCGTAACATTCAACACTGATGTCGACTGACCATCCGCWATCGCGAGCAAGCTCGCTCCCACAGTAGTTTTGTGGTGCAGGTGGGGGCCGTGTTCAAAACACCAACCCCATCCGCCGCTCATAACCGATCCGCCCCTTGTACGCCTCGCCGCTGTCGACAAAGCCAAACCTGGCGTACAGGGCGATGGCAGCCTCATTGTCGGCATCCACCGACAACTCCAGCCCCCTGATTTCCGGCCAGGCCAGGCGTGCCGCCTCAGGCAGCGCTTGCAGGCAGGCCTTGCCGTAGCCCTTGCCCTGGGCGCGCTGATCGACCTGTAGCGCATGCAGCGTGGCGCTGTGCTCATCGGCCCAGGCCGGCAACACCGGCGGGCGCTTGAGCAGCAGGAACGCGACGGGAACGTCTTCGGCCAGCAGGGTAAATCCCTTGACGCCGGGTCCGGGCTTGGACAACAAGGTGTGCAATGCGCCGTGGATGTCACCCGAGAATCTGATCTGTTCCGAATGCACTTCAATGGCCTCGACCTGTTGGCGTTGCAGTGCATTCAGGCTTTCATAAGGCACGAGTCGGGCTGTCACTGGAGTGTCCTTTTTCCAACGGGAAAGAACCTCGGATTCTAGCGAGTTTGGCTTTATGGTTTATTTTTATTTCGTCTGTCGATTTGCCGGATCGCCAGACGACTATGGGTGTCTTCACTATAAAAACCACGGAGAACCACCATGAACTCGCAAACCCAGATCCAGAACCTCATCGAGAACTATCGTCAGGCGGTCATGGCCAAGGACATTGAAAAAGTCATGGCCCTTTATGCCGATGACATCGTCTCCTTCGATGCGGTCAAGGCCCTGCAATTCAAGGGCAAGCCTGCCTACCGCGCACATTGGCAAGCGTGTATGGAGATGTGCGCGGGCCCGCACACCTTCGAGTTCGAGGAGATCAGCATCGAGTCGTCCGAGAACGTCGCATTCGCCCACTGGCTGGCCCATTGCGGCGGCACCAACGAGAAGGGCGAAACCCAGGCCTGCTGGATGCGCGTCACGGCTTGCTATCGGCAGGACGCCGGGCTGTGGCAGATCGTCCATGAACACTGGTCGGCGCCTTTCGACATGCAGACCGGTGCGACGCTGTTCGACCTCAAGCCCTGAGGTTTTCATCGGCAAGCCGTGCCAGATTGCCGATCTGCGGCCATAGTTGATCGGTTCGATAAGGAGAGCGTGATGAAGTACTTATGCCTGGTCTACAGCGACGAGCACCTGCTGCATTCGCTACCGGAAAGCCCGAAGGACGAAGAGTGCATGGCCTATGCCGAGTCGATCCAGGGCAGTGGCCGGATGGTCGCCGCCGAGGCCCTGGAATCGGTGCAGACCGCCACCACGGTACGCATGCGCAACGGCAAGATGTCGATCACCGACGGCCCGTTCGCCGAAACCAAGGAGCAGTTGGCCGGCTTCTACCTGATCGATGCCAGGGACCTCAACGAAGCCATTCAGGTTGCGGGCAACATTCCGGCGGCCCGGGTCGGCAGTGTCGAAGTGCGCCCCGTTCGGCAGTTGAACGCTTAAGATGCCGGGGCTGCCGGTTCAGGCGCAGGTCGAGCGGGTCTATCGCGAAGAGTCGCGGCGCATTCTTGCGACCCTGATTCGCTTGCTGGGGGATTTCGACCTCGCCGAAGAGGCCTTGCACGAGGCGTTTTTCGTCGCGGTCGAACGCTGGCAGCGTGACGGTGTGCCGGACAATCCGCGGGCCTGGCTGGTGTCCACCGGGCGTTTCAAGGCCATCGATGCCTTGCGTCGGCGCGCGCGTTTTGCCGCCTCGCAGCCCTTGTTGATCGCGCAACTGGAGGCGCTGGAACAGGCAGACTGGAGTGATGAAGACGTGGAAGACGATCGCCTGCGGCTGATCTTCACCTGCTGCCACCCGGCCCTGGCGGCGGACGCGCAAGTGCCGCTGACGCTGCGGGAAGTCTGCGACCTGACCACGGAAGAAATCGCCCGGGCCTTTCTCTCGGCCCCGGCCACTATCGCCCAGCGCATCGTGCGCGCCAAGGCGAAGATCCGTGATGCGAAAATCCCTTATCAAGTGCCGACGCTGGCTGAGTTGCCTGAGCGTCTGGACAGCGTATTGCGGGTGATTTACCTGGTGTTCAACGAGGGTTATTCGGCGTCCATCGGAGCCGAACTGATCCGCGAGGATCTGACCCGAGAAGCGATCCGTCTCGGTCGGTTGCTGGTGGAACTGCTGCCGGAGCCGGAGGTAATGGGCTTGCTGGCGCTGATGCTGTTGCACGAGTCGCGCCGCCCGGCCAGGACCTCGGCGAGCGGCGAGCTGATTGTGCTGGACGAGCAGGACCGTTCGCTGTGGGACGCCGGGTTGATCACTGAAGGCTGCACGCTGATCGAACAGGCACTGACCATGGGACGATTCGGACCCTATTGCCTGCAAGCGGCCATCGCGGCGGTGCACGCCGAAGCTCCGACGGCGGGGGAAACCGATTGGCCGCAGATTGTCGGTCTGTATGACGTGCTGCTGCGGGCGGTGCCGTCGCCGGTGATCGAGTTGAATCGGGCGGCGGCTATTTCGCAACGAGATGGTCCGCTGGCGGGGCTGACGTTGGTGGACGCCATTCTGGATCGGGGAGATCTGCTCGACTACCACCTGGCGCATTCGGCGCGGGCAGAGTTTTGTCGGCAACTGGGTCGCAAGCAGGAGGCGCGGGCGGCGTGGGAACGGGCGCTGGCGTTGACCCGGCAAGAGCCGGAGCGGCGGTTTATCGAAGAGCGGCTCAAGGCGTTGGATTGATGTGTCCGTTCTGGCCTCATCGCGAGCAAGCTCGCTCCCACAGGGGAGAGTGGTGCACACAAGTTTTATGACCGACACAATAACCTGTGGGAGCGAGCTTGCTCCGGGCGGCGTTCCGACGATAAGGGCCGAAGGACCTTCACTCCAGCATCTTGCCCAGCAACCAGCTCCCCGCCGGCCCCGGCGGATTCAGCCGCGACCACAAAGCATCCACCGACACCGTTTTCGGCCAGCCGCGCACCACCAGTTCCTGCAACGTGCCAGGCCCGAACCGCTCGACCAGCCAGCGGGGCAACGGTGCCCAGCCGAATCCGCCCTGGGCCATTTCCAGCAGCATCAGATAACTCGGCGCCGACCAGACGCGGCCTTTCGCCCGACTTTCATAGGGATTGATGATGGTGGCCAGGCGCAACTCGCGGTGCTGCTGCAGCACGTCCCGGTCGATGTAGTCCAGCGTGGCCAACGGGTGTGCCGGGGACACGAACAAGGCGATCTCCGTGCGCTCGTCCACCGTCGAGCTGACCAGGTCCGGCGGGTAGCTGTCCTGCATTTCGGCAAAGGCAATCTGCGCCCGGCCGCTTTGGACCAAGGACACCAGGTCATCGCATTCGGCGATCAGGCATTCGAGCTCCAGGTCCGGGTAACGCTGCTCGAAGGCGCTGAGGGCGGTTTCGAAACGGTCCGACTGATAGGTATCGGACAGCGCCACCGTCAACTTCGGCTCCACCCCTTGGGACAGTTGGCTGGCGGTCATTTCCAGGCGACTGGTGGCGGTCAGGATGTCTTCGGCCCGTTGCAGCATGACGTGCCCGGCCGGGGTCAGTCCGGGCTTACGGCTGCTGCGGTCGAACAGCGTCAGATTCAGGTCGATTTCCAGGCTGGCCACTGCGGCGCTGATGGTCGACTGACTGCGGCCCAGCTTGCGTGCCGCGGCAGAGAATGAGCCCTGGGTCGCCGCTTCGACAAACGCCAGCAACACTTCGTGAGAAGCCATGAACTATCGCCTTGATCGATGGTTATTGGTTATGAAGTATCGGTGTGGTGACAGATCATGGCAACCACAGTCACTCAAGGGAGTTCGGCCATGAGCGCCAACAAGTCCATTACTGAACGTATTTTCCAGGCCATCGGCTTCGAACTGCTGGCCATCCTGATCTGTACCCCGTTGCTGGCCTGGATCATGAACAAACCGATGCTGGAAATGGGCATGGTCACCGTCCTCATCGCCGGCCTGGCCCTGGCCTGGAACGTGGTCTTCAACGGTATGTTCGATCGGGTGCTCAAGCGCCTCGCCATCGCACACAACGCCTGGGTCCGTGTGGTGCATGCACTGTTGTTCGAAGGCGGTCTGGTTGCTCTTGGCGTACCGCTGATCGCCTGGTGGCTGAATGTCAGCCTGTGGCAGGCGTTCCTGCTGGATATCGGTGTGTTGCTGTTCTTCCTGCCGTACACCTACGTCTACCACTGGGTGTATGACGTGGTTCGCGAGCGGATGCTGGTGACTCGTGAGGTTTGCTGAGTCGTGTTTTTGGGGCGAGGGGGCGGGTCAGAGGTCTGAGACCTGCCCTTGTGGGAGCGAGCTTGCTCGCGATGGCGGCGTGTCAGTCAACAGCATTGCTGAATGA
>NZ_JBFUIC010000211.1:0-7921 GCF_056402075.1 Pseudomonas sp. P4_C3 | reverse complement strand
GCACATTCCCCCCTGTAGGAGCGAGCCTGCTCGCGATGGCGGCGTGTCAGTCACTCATCCAGTAACTGACGATCGCTATCGCGAGCAAGCTCGCTCCCACAGTGGATCTGTGTTGCATCAGGTCGCGCCAAAAAACGGCCGGATCCCGTGATCACGGAAGTACCGTTCGATCACTTTCGGGTCCGCACACGTCTCGGCTATCGCCACATAGGTATCGGGTCGCAGCAGATAAAAGCCATTGCGCCCCAGGCCCGCCGCTTCGAACGCCGGTCGCCAGTCGAACACATGCAGCGGCAGATGGTGCTCGTGGCACCAGGCGATCATCTCGTCGCTGGTGTCGCCATAGACATGCACCTGCCAGGTCAGGCACTTGAGCGATTCAAAATTATCCCCCTCACCGTCATGGGCCCAGGGCAGGCGATCACCGCCATGCACGTGCCCGGCAACGCCCGTGCTCAGCGGCATTCCACGATAATTCAGGGTGATCTGCGACACTGTGCGAAACAGGAACTGACGGGAGGTTTCGAACGAGGTCATTTTCGGTAACAGGAACGGAGCCAGGCGCGTACGCAGCAAATCGGCAATTGGCCCGTCGGCGGTGACGAAGTTGAAGACCCGGTCGGTGGTGGCCACCAGTTTGCGGGCGAAGGCGATGCGCTCGGTTTCATAGGTGTCGAGCAGTCTGGCCTCGGCGCCGCCGCTCAACACTGCCGCGAGTTTCCAGGCCAGGTTGATGGCATCGCCGATCCCGGTGTTCATGCCCTGGCCGCCCGCCGGGCTGTGGACGTGGGCGGCATCGCCCAGCAAAAACGCCCGGCCGTTGCGGAAGTGATCCGCCACCCGGTGATGCACGCGGTAGGTCGAGAACCAGTTCAGTTGCTCGATCTTCACCTTCATATGCTCGATGGCCCGGCTGCTGACGTCTTCGAAACGCAGGGTCTCGGCGTGTTCGGCGCGCTCGTCGCGCACCGTGCCGATCAGACGGGCACGACCACTGTCTCCCAGCGGGAACACGGCGAGGAAATCCGCCTCGTCGAGATCCACATGCAGTTCGCCGTTGAATGTCGGGCCGCTGCCCTGCACGTCGGCGACGTAGAAAATCTGTTGGTAAGTCCCGCCGGGAAACCCGGTGTCGAGGGTCTTGCGCACAATCGACCGGGCACCGTCGCACCCGGCCAGGTAACAGGCCTGGCAGGTTTCCTGCTGGCCGTCGGGCAGGTCCAGCGTGGCCGTGATGCCGTCTGCGGTTTGCTCGAAGCCTGCCAGTTCAGTGTTGCGTTCCACCGTGATGCCGAAGGCTTCCAGGCGCTCGATCAGCAGCCGTTCGTGTTCGTCCTGCGGGAAGATCTCGAGAAACGAATAGGGCGTCAGGCCTTCACCGATCTGGGACAGGGGCAGGCGCGCAACGGGCTCACCCTTGACCCAGAAGTTGCCGGCCTTTACTTGATGGCCGTGTTGCACCACGGCATCGGCAAGGCCCAGCTGGCGATACAACTCCAGCGTCCGTGCCTGGACGGCCAGCGCCCGGGATGTGGTGCCGGGGGCCGAGGTTTTGTCGACGATCCGCACGCGCACCCCCAGTTTGCTCAGCCACAACGCCAGGACCAGCCCGGTCGGGCCGGCGCCGACGATCAACACGTCGCTGCGGTGCATGAACCTGTCCTCCTCGCTGTGTGAATCAAGTATGGTCCAGTCGGGGAGGGCGGCAACCGTCGGACTACCACGACCGTAGCCGCTGACATGCCATTGGTCGTATGGTTAGCCCGGACCAATGGATCAGATGGAACGACATGCAAATCAGATTGATCACAAGCGTCGGCGTGTTGCTGGTATTGACCGGTTGCGGCAGCCAGCGGACTCAGGAGCCGACGACGCGCACCCCGGCCGAAGTGAAGGCCGAGATTGTGCGTTTGCTGCCGGCGAAAGCTGCCGATCCCCAGGGTTGGGCCACGGATATCCAGGTGGCGTTTACCGCGCAAGACATCTCGCCGACCACGCAAAACCTGTGCTCGGTGCTGGCCGTGACCGAACAGGAATCGACCTTTCAAGTCGATCCGGGCGTACCGGGGCTGGGCAAGATCGCCCGCGACGAGATCGACCGCCGTGCCGCCAAGGCGCACATTCCCGGCTTGCTGGTGAGCGGTGCGTTAATGCTCGATTCGCCCAACGGTAAAAGCTATAGCGACCGCCTGAGTGCCGCGCGCAGTGAAAAGGAACTGAGCGCGATTTTCGACGACTTCATCGACATGGTACCGATGGGCAAAAAACTGTTCGGCGGCTTCAACCCGGTGCATACCGGCGGGCCGATGCAGGTCGGCATTGATTTTGCCGAACAGCAGGCCAAGGGCTATCCGTACCCGGTGCAGGGCTCGATTCGCCATGAAGTGTTCACCCGGCGCGGTGGCATGTATTTCGGCATCGCGCATCTGCTTGGGTACCCGGTGAGCTACCCGCAGCCGCTGTACCGCTTTGCGGACTTCAACGCGGGTTGGTACGCCAGCCGCAATGCCGCGTTTCAGGACGCGGTGAGCCGGGCTTCCGGTATCCCGTTGGCGCTGGATGGCGATCTGGTGAACTACGGTTCGATCATGCCCGGCACCACGGAACTGGCCGTGCGCACCCTCGGCAAGCAACTGGACATGCGCAATCCGACGATTCGCGAGCAACTGGAGGAGGGGAAAACCCTGGCGTTCGAAGACAGCAAACTCTATCGGCGGGTTTTCGAACTGGCCGAACGGGCCGAGGGCCGGCCGTTACCCCGTGAGGTGTTGCCGGGGATCGTGCTGCAAAGCCCGAAAATCACCCGCAAACTCACCACCGCGTGGTTCGCCAAACGGGTCGATGAACGTTACCAGCGCTGCATGGCGCGGGCAGGGAAGTAATTGCGGTGCAAAAAAATCATAAAAAACCCGGCGGGTGAGGCCGGGTTTTCGTTGAGTCCTGCGGTAAAGCACTGCATTCAGACAGCGCGGCTTTCGATCAGACGATCCGAACCGCCTTCAGCGACGCGGTTTTCCAACAGCTTGTCGGAACCGCCTTCAGCGACGCGGTTTTCCAGCAGCTTGTCGGAACCGCCTTCAGCGACGCGGTTTTCCAGCAGCTTGTCGGAACCGCCTTCAGCGACGCGGTTTTCCAGCAGTTTGTCGGAACCGCCTTCGGCAACACGTTTTTCCAGCAGGCGATCCGAACCACCTTCGGCCACACGATTCTCGATCAGGCGATCGGAACCACCCTCGGCCACACGGCTTTCAATCAGACGATCCGAGCCGCCTTCAGCGACCACAGGTTGAGCAGAAGTTGCGGCAAAAGCGTTAACTGCGAAAACCGAGAAAGCGATGCCGAGAAGGACTTGGCGTTTCATGATGGTGTGCTCCGGGGTGCTTATGGGTTGGTATGGAGCAGATGTTACGCCGGGGATTTTTTAAGAGAACTTCATTGAGGTGATGGTGAACATCGACGGCAATGATAGGGCCCGTGCCATACCCCTTGTGAGCGTGATGGTGCGATCGTCGGATGGCCGTGTGTGACGGTTGGCGGCTTCTACACTGGATAGCTGGCGCGTTCCTCTGCCGGGACGGTTGATGAGGCACTGCAGAGATCGCGGTGTGAAAGGAGACGTATATGTACCAGCTCTACGGTTATCAGAACTCCGGGGCGGCGGCCGTCGAAGCCGCCCTTGAACTCTGTGATGTTCCTTATCGCTTCATCGATGTCGAGACCTCCGCGGAGGCGGCCCAGGCGCTGGAGAAACTCAACCCGCTCAAACAGATTCCGACCTTGCAGCTACCTGATGGCAGCGTCCTGACCGAGAGCGCGGCGATCCTGATTCACCTCGGGCTGACCTTTCCCGCATCGGGGTTGTTGCCGTCAGACCCGGCCGAGCGGGCGCAGGCCATTCGCGGCATGGCGTACATCGTCAGCAATTGCTATGCGGCCATCGGCATCATTGATTACCCCGAACGCTGGCTGGCCAAGGCGGATGAGTCGTCCAGGCACAACCTCATGGAGGGCGCCCGCCGGCGCCTGCACTGGAGTTGGGAGGTGTTCGCCRATCAATTCTCGGGCGAGTTGTACCTGGGCAGCGAAAAGCCAGGGGCGCTGGATGTGCTGGCGGCGGTGATCTCGCGATGGGCGGGCAGTCGGGAGCATTTGCGTAATGCCCGGCCGGGTTTTTTCGCCTGGCTGGAACGCATCGACCGCTACCCGGCGCTAACGCCGGTATTCGCCCGGCATTGGCCGGCCTGAACACCGTAAACCCCCTGTAGGAGCGAGCCCTGCGCGCTCCTACAGGGGGGTGCGGCGTGTGCGGATTTACTCCCCGCGGATGTACTGCTCCAGCTGCTTGATCAGCTCCGCCTGTTCGGCAATCGCTTCCTTGACCAGGTCGCCGATCGACAGCAAGCCAATCAATTTGCCGCCTTCGACTACCGGCAAGTGACGCAGGCGCCTATCGGACATGATGCCCAGGCAGGTCTCCACGGTTTGATGGGTGTCGACGGTAATCACCGGCGACACCATGATGTCGCGCACCGGCGTGCCCACCGAAGAGCGGCCGTGCAGCACCAGTTTGCGTGCATAGTCCCGTTCGCTGATGATGCCCAGCACTTCATCATTCTCCACCACCAGCAAGGCGCCGACGTTTTTCTCGGCCATCTTCATCAGCGCTTCGAGCACCATGTGATCGGGTTTGATCTGGTGCACTTCCTGATTCTTCTGATCTTTGAGCTTGAGCAGTTGGGCGACGGTTTTCATGGTGGTTACTCGGGTGTTGTCGTTGTTCTTGAAGAATCGTAGACGCGAGCGTTCAGGGCAAGGGCGAAAGCGGCAGATAACACGCAAAAAACGTCATTCGACGGTTTTTCTTCGGTAAACCCCTCATTTCAGGCTCGGCGCATCTCCTGTGGGAGCGAGCTTGCTCGCGATGACGGTATGTCAGTCAACGTAGATGTTGAATGATAAGCCGCCATCGCGAGCAAGCTCGCTCCCACAGGATCGGTGTTTGCCTGATAGACCTGCGGTAAGCGCGCTATCGCGACGGATGACGGGTAGAATTCTCTTCTGAATCAACGTTGAGGTTTGCAGTGGTGGATCTACAGCAGGGCTTCGTCCTGACCCGGCATTGGCGCGACACCCCGGCCGGCACGGAAGTCGAGTTCTGGCTGGCGACCGACAGCGGTCCCCGGCGCATCCGCCTGCCTCATCAACCGTCGGTGGCGTTCATCCCTGCTGCGCAGCGTCAGGCGGCCGAAGGCGTTTTGCATGACGAGAAGAACGTCGAGCTCAGGCCCCTGGCCCTGCAGGATTTCGAACATCGCCCGGTCCTCGGTCTTTACTGCCAGCAACATGGCCAGTTGATGCGCCTGGAAACCGCGCTGCGCCGGGCCGGTGTCGAGGTGTTCGAAGCCGACGTGCGCCCGCCGGAACGCTACATGATGGAACGCTTCATCACCGCGCCGGTGCGCTTCAGTGGCACGCCGAATGCCGAGGGCCTGCTGCTCGACGCGCAGATGAAACCCGAACCCGACTACCGGCCGAGCCTCAGACTGGTGTCCCTGGACATCGAGACCACGGCCCGGGGCGAATTGTATTCCATTGCCCTGGAAGGTTGCGGCGAACGTCAGGTGTACATGCTCGGTCCGCCGAATGGCGACGCCAGCCAGGTGGATTTCCAGCTCGAATACTGCGATTCGCGGACCTTGCTGCTGAAAAAACTCAACGACTGGTTTGCCCGCTTCGACCCCGACGCGATCATCGGCTGGAACGTCGTGCAGTTCGACTTGCGGGTGCTTCACGAACACGCCCGGCGCCTGGCGGTGCCGTTGAAACTGGGGCGTGGCGGTGAGGAAATGCAGTGGCGCGAACACGGCAGCGGCAACCATTTCTTCGCTTCAGCCGCTGGCCGCCTGATCATCGACGGTATCGAGGCCCTGCGTTCGGCGACCTGGAGTTTCCCTTCGTTCAGCCTGGAAAACGTCGCGCAAACCTTGCTCGGCGAGGGCAAGTCCATCGACAACCCGTACCAGCGCATGGACGAAATCAATCGCATGTTCGCCGAGGACAAACCGGCGCTGGCCACATACAACCTCAAAGACTGCGAACTGGTCACGCGGATTTTCGCCAAGACACAATTACTGACCTTCCTGCTGGAGCGGGCCAGCGTCACCGGTTTGCCGGCCGATCGCATGGGCGGTTCGGTGGCGGCGTTCACGCATCTGTACATGCCGCTGATGCACCGTCAGGGTTTCGTTGCGCCGAATCTTGGTGGCAAGCCACCCGAAGCCAGCCCCGGCGGTTTTGTCATGGATTCGCAACCAGGGCTGTACGAATCGGTGCTGGTGCTCGATTACAAAAGCCTCTATCCGTCGATCATCCGCACCTTCCTGATTGACCCCGTGGGGCTGATTGAAGGGCTCGAGCACCCGGACGACAGCGAGTCGGTACCGGGTTTTCGTGGCGCGCGCTTTTCTCGCACCCGGCATTGCCTGCCATCCATCGTCGCCCGGGTGGCCGAAGGCCGGGAAACCGCCAAGCGCGAACACAACGCACCGCTGTCCCAGGCACTGAAAATCATCATGAACGCGTTCTACGGTGTGCTCGGCTCCAGCGGTTGTCGCTTCTTCGACACGCGCCTGGCTTCGTCCATCACCTTGCGCGGGCACGAGATCATGCTGCGTACCCGCCAGTTGATCGAGGCCCAGGGGCATGCAGTGATTTATGGCGACACCGATTCGACCTTCGTCTGGCTGCGTCGCGCCCATGGTCAGCAGGAGGCGGCGCAGATCGGCCACGCGCTGGTGGCGCACGTCAATCAGTGGTGGCGCGAGCACGTGCAGCAGGAATACGGCTTGCAAAGCGTTCTCGAATTGCAGTTCGAAACCCACTACAAGCGCTTTTTGATGCCGACCATTCGCGGCGCCGAAGAAGGCAGTAAAAAGCGCTACGCGGGGCTGGTGACCCGTGCCGATGGCAGCGACGAAATGGTCTACAAAGGCCTGGAAACCGTACGCACCGACTGGTCGCTGCTGGCCCGGCAATTCCAGCAGGAGCTGTATTCGCGGATCTTCCTGCGCAAGCCCTATCAGGACTATGTGCGTGACTACGTGCGCAAGACCCTGGCCGGTGAATACGATGACCGGCTGGTCTACCGCAAGCGCCTGCGCCGCAGCCTCGATGACTATCAGCGTAACGTGCCACCCCATGTGCGCGCGGCGCGCCTGGCCGATGAGTACAACGACCGCCAGGGTCGTCCTCGGCAATACCAGAACGGTGGCTGGATCAGCTATGTGATCACCGTCGCCGGCCCCGAGCCGCTGGAAGTGCGCAGCGCGCCCATCGATTACGACCACTACATCACCCGGCAACTGCAACCGGTGGCGGACGCGATACTGCCGTTTGTCGACGACGACTTCTCAACCCTGATTGGGGGGCAACTGGGCCTGTTTTGAGTCCATCAGCGACAAGGTCCAGTCATCCAGGATGCCGTGGAAGTACTGGTTCAAGGCTTGCTGGAAAAGGCTGTCGGCGGCGGCGACCTGGGCAAACAGGGTCATCGAGGAATGAAACTTCAGGTCGTCGGGAGGGCCGAAAATCCCGGCCACCGAGCGCTCCCGGATATTCAGCACTTCCTGGGTGCAGGTGCGTAGCCGGGCGCCCAGCAACGGGTGCTCAAGGTAGGCCAGGGCTTCCTCCCGCGAGCGGATGGCAAAGCGGCGCGACATCTCGCTGCCGCCGAGCCCGGCAAACTGCGGAAAAATGAACCACATCCAGTGGCTGCGCTTGTGTCCGTTGCTCAGCTCGTTTTGAACCCGGTCGAATACCGGGTCCTGAGCCTGGAGAAAGCGTTGCAGATTGAACGGGTCCAGGTGGTCGGTGCTTCTCATGGCGAAGCTCTCTGACAGACTGCGGTGGTTCAGACCATGGC
>NZ_JBFUIC010000210.1:0-8009 GCF_056402075.1 Pseudomonas sp. P4_C3 | reverse complement strand
GCATTTCCAACAGCGTGATGCTCGCCGAAATCACCGCGAACCGCGTGCTCGATCAAATCGAACCGGTCGCATAAACCCGCAATACCACATACCCCTGTGGGAGCGAGCTTGSTCCGGGCGGCGTTCCGACGATGAGGCCCTGTCATCCAACATCTCTATTGACTGTCACGCCGCCATCGTCGGAACGCCGCCCGGASCAAGCTCGCTCCCACAGGGGTATGTGGTATTGCGGGTTTATGCGACCGGTTCGATTTGATCGAGCACGCGGTTCGCGGTGATTTCGGCGAGCATCACGCTGTTGGAAATGCCCAGCAGGGCATTGCGGTCACCACCCTCCAGATGATCCACCTGTTGATGCACCATCACATCGACCGAGGCCAGGGTCTCGACCAGATAGACCATCAGGGTTTCAGTCGTGACTTCAGGGGCGACGGTAAACAGCGTGCTGATTGTTCTGGGGGTAGCTTTGATGTCGGCGGTTGAGGGGAAGTGGTAAGCGAGGGCACGCTCGGCGGCCTCGTTGAGTTTTTTTGAATCGGGGCTTTCGTAGGGCGAGGCGGGATCGGCGTCTGGCGGGTTTGGTGTGACCTTGAACATATTTCAGTCTCCAACAATTTGGAGCCGTCACCGAATCGCTGCTAAACGAATGTATGGTCAGCCCACCTCCTGCAACCACGAGCGATGAGCGGTAAAGCATGCTTGCGCTAATGTATCCGGGCTCGTGGTCGGCAGTTTTGCCGCCTGGCCCTTGATGAGTAATCGCTCCTGCCTGTCCTTAAAAAGGGTGCCAGCTTCGAGAGCTGTCTCGTTTGCCAGGTTTTCATGCAGGAGTTGAGCTGTTTATCGTCATCATCTTGTCGTCGCAAAAGCCGGTAGTGAATTTCGATCAAGCCATGGATTGTGCGTTGTAGCTAACTCCGCGAGCTAAAACAGCCCATACGATCCTTGCCAATTTATTGGCCAAGGCGCAGGCGACTTTGTTCGGGTGCTTTCGTATCAACAGGTCTCTGCACCAAGTCCCCAAAGCATCGGTACGTTTATCTATGTGCACCAGAACTGCACGCGAGCCTTGAATCATAAGCTTTCGAAGGTATTTATCACCGCGCTTGCTGATGTTCAAAAGAACGGTTTGGCCACCTGTTGAATACTGCCTCGGCACCAGTCCCAGCGAAGCGGCGAAGTCTCGCGATGAGTGAAAATTGGAAGCGTCGCCGACGTCGGCCAGCAACGCGCTAGCGATGATAGGGCCGATGCCGGGGATGCTCATCAGGCGTGTTCCCGCATCATCAGCGTCCACTTGCTCTTTGATACTCCGGTCAATCGCCTTAATTTCGTCGGTGAGCCGTCTCATCTCTTCTAGCAGATGTTCAATGAAGGATTTCAGCTGTTGCGGTAACTCTGCGGCAGGGTCGTCCATAATTTGGTGAACCTGACTCATAGCCGCTTTTGTTGCAGGCAACGCGATCCCGAACTCAAGCAAGAACCCGTGAATGCGATTTATCGTTTGAGTCCGATGGACTACCAACGCCTCCCGAAGACGGTGCTGTGTCGATAGCACTTGCTGTTCCACGGTTTTGATGGCGACATAACGTGTTTTAGGACGGGATGCGGCTTCGCAGATTGCCTCAGCGTCGATGTAGTCGTTTTTATTCCCGGTGACGTAAGGTTTCACATGCTGCGGCGCGATCAATTTCACTTGATGACCGAAGGACAAGAGCTTCCTAGCAAGCCAGTGTGAACCGCCACAAGACTCCATCGCTATGGTGCAGGGCTTCAGCCTTGCGGCAAACTCAAGCAAGCGGTTGCGATTGAATTTCTTGCGCAATACTTCCTTGCCTTTGGCGTCGTGCCCTATGAGATGAAAGGTGCTTTTTCCAATATCCAGGCCGAGCAAGTCCAAGATATCCATGAGAGGTCTCCGCAAATCAGTGAGAAGCCCGGTAAGTTTAGATTTAACGGGGTTCCCGTACTGGGCTGACCATCTCATTAGGGTGGCAGCTGTGCGCAGGTTAGCAGACCGGGGAGACCTGAAACCGGCGCGCCCGAAGGCGCCCTGCACACAGCTACCATGAAGTGCAGGCATGAAATGACCTGACTGTCTGGAATGCAAATGCGTTTCAAATCACCACGGGCTGCTAAACCCGATCACTGATGGGCAGTGACGCGAATCAAGTTACCGAGCGGCCCCAATGCGCACAAGCCGGCGGATTCTGGCGTACCTGTAGGCAACGACGCAAGGCGTTGTAGCTTTCATCGAGTAACACTGACAGCCGTTAAACAGGCACTGTTCAAAGGCCAAATCGGTGGCGCGAGCTTGCGCAATAGCCTGTAGGAGCGAGCTTGCTCCGGGCGGCGTTCCGACGATGGTCGTCAACGATAACGCTGAAAGCCTGACACCCCGCGGCGTTCTCCGGTTTTTCGCGAGCAAGCTCGCTCCTACAGGGGGGATGTGGTGGTCAAGATTGGTCCGCCTCCTACCCGATTCTGAAGCTCTGTCCTGACACTGGTCAAAACGCCCATAAAATAGAGCAAATTGGCCTATTTCACTGCCCTGGGCCCAGCCCTAACCTAGTGCCCAACAACCCATCACCCGGATCAAGGGCATAACAAAATGACTGAATACAAATTGGCGCTGGTTGGCTTTGGTGGTGTTAACCGGGCATTGGCTCAGCTGATTGCCGAACGTAACGAACAGTGGAAAACAGAACTGGGTTTCACCCTGAAAATCGTCGGTGTGACCGACTTGTTTCTCGGTTCGGTGATTGGTCGCGAAGGGCTGGACGCCCATGTGCTGGCCCAATTGCCGGCAGTCAAAGGTGCATTGGCGCAACTGTCGGGTGGCGACGTCGCAGCCCTCAACGAAGCGGTGATCAAGGATTGCGGCGCGGACATTATTGTTGAAGCCACCTTCACCAACCCGGTGGACGGTGAACCGGCGACGTCGTTCTGCCGTTGGGCACTGGAGGGCGGCCAGCATGTCGTCACCACCAACAAGGGCCCCATCGCCTTGCACGGCGCGGAGCTCAAGGCGCTGGCTCGACGCAAGCATGTCGCCTTTGAATACGAAGGCTCGGTCATGAGCGGCACGCCGGTTATTCGCCTGGCCCGGCAGGCGCTGGCAGGCAGCTCCATTGTCGGTTTTGAAGGGATTCTCAACGGCACGTCCAACTTCGTGCTCACCAGCATGGAAGGCGGCCTGGGGTTTGCCGAGGCCGTTGCCAAGGCTCAGGAACTGGGCTACGCCGAAGCCGATCCGACGGCGGATGTCGAGGGGCATGACGTACGCCTCAAGGTGGTGATCCTGGCGAATGAACTGCTGGACGCAAAGCTGACGGTCAGTGACGTCACGTGCAGCGGCATTTCGTCCCTGAGCCTTGGCGACATCGAAAAAGCCCGGCAGGACGGCGCTCGCTGGAAGCTGATCGGGTCGGCGATGCGCAATGCCGACGGCTCGATCAGTGCCAGTGTCGAACCGCGGCTGTTGCACAACGATCATCCGCTGGCCAGTGTTGGCGGCGCAACCAACGCGGTGTCGTTTACCTCGCAACTGCTCGGTGCGGTAACGGTTTCGGGGCCGGGAGCCGGGCGTACGGAAACAGCGTTTGCGCTGCTCTCGGACATCGTCAGCATCCATCAATCCATTGCACGCAACCAGGAGTAAGACTGTGAAATTATCGCGCCTGGTTCTGGATATCGTGGAGTCGCCCATTGAAGTCTTTAACGCCTATGACGGTTCCGTCATCGGTAGCGTAACGAATGTCTGTGCGTCGCAAGTTCCGCAGTTGTTGGAGACTGGGCGCAGTGGTGCACGAGCGTGCGCGGCGTTAGCGCGTCATCGTCGGGCTCGTATTCTTGAGCAAGCCGCAATCAACATCGAACGTGATGCCGGTGTGTTTGCCAGGCTGATCGTCGACGAGGCCGGAAAGACCCTCAAACAGGCGGAAAAGGAGGTCAAACGCTGCGTCAACACCCTCAAGCTGTCGGCCGAGGAGGCCAGGCGCAATGCCGGGGAGGTGGTGCCTTTCGACGCTTATGAAGGTTCCGAATCGCGTCAGGGCTGGTTTTCCCGTGAACCTCTGGGTCTGATCGTTGCGATCACGCCGTACAACGATCCGTTGAACCTGGTGGCGCATAAACTCGGTCCGGCCATTGCGGGCGGTAACGCGGTGATTCTCAAACCCTCCGAGCTCGCGCCATTGTCGGCCATTAAACTGGTGTCTTATCTGGTCGCAGCAGGCTTGCCTGAATCAGTGGTCACAGTCGCCACCGGCGGCGCGGAACTGGGCAAGGCGTTGGTCGCCGCCCGTGAAGTGCGGATGATTTCCTTCACCGGCGGTTTCGTCACCGCAGAGCAGATTGCCCGCACGGCCGGGTTGAAGAAACTCGCCATGGACCTGGGCGGCAATGCGCCGGTAATCGTCATGGGCGACTGCAACCTTGAGGCCGCTGTCGAGAGTTGCGTGTCCGGAGCCTTTTGGGCAGCGGGGCAGAACTGCGTAGGCACTCAGCGCTTGCTGATTCAGGCGTCGATTTATGACGCGTTCCGAGAGCAATTCGTCAGCCAGGCCCGTGCGCTTGTGGTCGGCGATCCATTGCTGGCCGTTACCGATATCGGCCCCATGATTACTGCGCAAGCCGCGCAGAATGCCGAGCAAGTGGTGAACGAGGCCTTGCAAGAGGGCGCCACGTTGCTCTGCGGCCATCGGCGTGAAGGATCGTGCTACGCCGCCACTGTGTTGGAAAACGTCGATCACGCCAGTCGACTCTGGCGCAATGAAGTCTTCGCTCCGGTGGTGGTACTGCAATGCTTCGAGAGCTTCGATGAAGCCATCGCGTTGGCCAATGAACCCGAATACAGCCTGCATGCCGGGATCTTCACCAATGATCTGGCAACCGCGATGAGCGCCGCACGGAGAATCGAAGCCGGGGGAGTGATGATCAACGACTCTTCCGACTACCGCTTCGATGCGATGCCGTTTGGCGGTTCCAAGTACGGTAGCCTGGGCCGGGAAGGCGTACGTTTTGCCTACGAGGAAATGACCCAACCCAAGGTGGTGTGCCTTAACACCTTGGGTTAGTCGATTCGCGGTAAATGGATCAGCTCGTATGGCATTGGGTCGGTTTGGTCACCGRCCCAATGCGTTTTGCTGAACGCCTTCAGCCATTTCTGATCCAGAGGTTCCACGTTTGGATTGATCAGATAGCCCGCAGGCCATTGGCCCGAAGATACAACATTAAACAAGAAGCCCTCGCTGCCAGGCCGCACTAGCTGTTGTTGGGGAAATTCGCGGCCACGAGCGAAATCAGGTTACTGGCTTCAAGCAATGGCGATTCAGTGATCAAACACTTCACGAATCGTGACGTATTGGAGTTTCTTCGGCCCCGGAACGCCATTGGTAAATGAAAACTGGAGGCGGCCAAATGGATCTAGCCGCCCAGCTTGGCCCAGAATTCTTCGGCAGATGGGTTGATTGGGGCTGTGGGACGCGTGAGATGAATCTCCAAGGGAATATCCCAGCTTTCGTCGAGCGCCCTGACAAGCCGACCGTCAGCCATTTCCTGTTCTGTCAGGCTTTTGGGTAACCACGCGACACCCTTGCTTTCCAAGGCCATGGACATCAGCACTGCTGCAAGGTGGCTACTAAAAAGAGGCTTGAGGTTAAGGTAGTCTTCCTTGCCGTGGAGTCGGTGAGCGACGATGCGGCCTAGACCCGATTCGTGGGTGTATGCCAAGTAGGGCAGTGTTTCTGGTGAGGTACCAAAATTGGCAGAGGCACTCGCCAATGGCACGAGTACATCCTCTCCAACTTTCTTCCCAATGAACTGATCAGGGGCTAGCAAGGGGGGGACGTCGGGATGGCGATGGCAAAGCAGGAACTGAACCTGGCCGTGAATCAGCATCTGCTCACAGACAGCCATGCTATCTGAGTGCAGTCGTACAGCATCTATCGGGGCGCCATTTTCCGTACTTCTCAGCCATCTCGGAAAGAAGGTGAATGACAGGGAGTGAGTGGCTGCGAATTGCAGCGTTTTGGCGGCCATCCCAGCCACCTCCTGTGCCTCTGTGCGCATCCTGTACAAGCGTCGTGCAGCCTCCTGAGCACTGGGCAAAATCTGCCTCCCAGCCTCGGTCAGCGTTGCGCCCTGAGGCGTTCGCACAAACAACTCCACGCCCATCCAATTCTCCAGTGAACGGACTCTGCGGCTGAAGGCCGGCTGAGTGACGTGGCGCGCTTCAGCGGCACGAACAAAGCTGCCGTATTCCGCAAGCGCTGAAAAATCTTCAAGCCAGACGAGTTCCAAGGGCAATGCCTCCTGTGCATAGGGCGCGGCATTAATAGCATTGGGCGGGTGTCATCGCAAAGCATAACGTGGGGCCACCAACAACAAGAGGAACCCGTCATGCGTATCGTAGACATCCGTGAAAAAACCGTCTCCATCGCCTCTCCAATCGCCAATGCCTACATCGATTTTTCGAAAATGACCTGCTCGGTTGTCGCTGTTGTCACGGATGTGATTCGCGATGGTAAACCTGTCATCGGTTACGGTTTCAACTCCAATGGTCGCTATGGACAAGGCGCTCTGATGCGTGATCGCTTCCTGGCGCGTATCACGGAAGCTGATCCAGATACTCTCATCGACCACGAGAACAACAACCTGGATCCGTTTGCCATCTGGAAAGCCCTGATGACCAACGAAAAGCCAGGTGGCCACGGCGAACGCTCAGTCGCTGTCGGCACCATTGATATGGCTGTATGGGATGCCGTTGCCAAGATTGAAGGCAAGCCTCTGTATCGCCTGCTGGCCGACCGTTATCGTGACGGCGTGGCAGATGACAAGGTCTGGGTCTACGCGGCGGGCGGCTACTACTACCCGGGCAAAGACCAGACCAAGCTCAAGGCTGAGATGCAGAGCTATCTGGATCGTGGCTACGACGTCGTCAAGATGAAGATTGGTGCGGTGCCACTGGACGAAGATATTCGTCGCATCGAAGCGGTGCTTGAAGTAGTAGGGGACGGGCGTCGCCTAGCGGTCGATGCCAATGGCCGTTTCGATTTGAAAACAGGTATTGCGTACGCGGAAGCCATCAAAAAGTACAACCTCTTCTGGTACGAAGAAGTTGGCGATCCGCTGGACTATGAACTGCAGGCCGAGCTTGCAAACCACTATGAACTGCCCATGGCGACTGGTGAAAACCTGTTCTCCCATCAGGATGCTCGTAACCTGCTACGCCACGGTGGTATGCGCCCTGATCGCGATTACCTCCAGTTCGACTGCGCCCTGTCTTACGGACTCGTGGAGTACATGCGCACCCTGAAGGTGATGGAAGAAATGGGTTGGTCTTCCCGCCGCGTAGTTCCGCATGGTGGTCACCAGATGTCCCTGAACATCGCAGCGGGTCTACACCTGGGCGGTAACGAATCGTACCCGGATGTGTTCCAGCCTTTCGGCGGGTTCGCTGACGGGATTCGGGTGGAGAACGGCTATGTCGGTCTGCCGGATATTCCAGGTGTCGGCTTCGAAGCCAAGTCAGCCTTGTACGCAGTGATGCGTGAGTTGGGCGAAGGCTGATAGCCCTTGAACTGCGGCTTTTTTCAAGAGGCCGCAGTTATCAGGCGTCACCCACTGACGTCACGCCACATGCCCATCACAAAAATAAAATGAGGTGCTTCCGTGGAAATCTCCAAGACCCGCTGGTACAGCCAGCTGTATGTGCAGGTGCTGATCGGTATCGTAATCGGTGCAGCAATTGGTCACTTTGAACCGCAATTCGGAGCCAGGCTTCAACCTTTTGCAGACGGCTTTATCAGACTCATCAAAATGCTGTTGGCCCCTATTATTTTTGGCACCGTGGTTGTCGGTATCGCCAAGATGGGCAGCATCAAAGAGGTAGGGAGAATTGGCGTTAAATCGCTGCTCTACTTCGAAATTCTTTCAACCATCGCCCTGGTCATCGGCCTTATTGTGGTTAACGTCGTAAAGCCAGGCGTAGGGATGAACATCAATGT